>CBDDRM010000001.1:0-47558 GCA_965233135.1 uncultured bacterium
GGCTCGACTTATGCGAGCGGTGCCGCCATTACCTTACCCTGCGATCAGGTGATCGGGACAATCTACAAAAGAGATGCCAGGGGTCCCGGATGCATGCAGACAGCCCTTGCATATCTGACCGACGCCAAAGCCGACGGCGACATCGCGTTCAACGATTCTTTTGCGCGGGTGCCGGATTACACCAACCTGGATGGGGGTGAAATCGGCGGGCGCAATCTCGGACCGGCGACTTACCGCTGGGACGGCCGGGTCTCCGTGCGCAGCGATCTCACGCTTACTGGCGGACCCAACGATGTCTGGATCTTCCAAATCACCGAACAGCTCGATGTAAGCCCGGACGTGCGCATTCTCCTGCGCGGGGGCGCGCGCGCCGAGAACATCTTCTGGGCGTCGACTTTTGCCGTGACGCTTGCAGAGCGCTCGCATTTCGAGGGAATACTGTTGCCTGCGGCCGCGGTCTTCATGCGCAACGGCTCGTCGATCAACGGCCGGCTGCTGGCTGAAGGCATTCACCTCGACTCAGCCACCGTTACCCAGCCCTGACGGCAGGCGCTTTTTCGCCGTCTCGCTGATCACCAGTGGTCGTTGACCGTCCCATTCAGACCGTCGCCTGAGCACTTTACGCGCATGGACGGTTGCACAGGCGCCTCGCTCGCGCCGGTCGACTGTCCTCCTGCCGACCCGAGCCTTCCACGCTTCTCGTGTGAATGAGATGACGCAGACGCTCATCCGCATGCAGCTTTAACATCGGGGTCGTCGATGGCGGCTATACCGCACGCTGGACGCGGGCGGGGGCGACTTATTCGATCGCCAAGTACTCGACGCCGGCGATTTCATAAGACTCATCACCGCCGGGTGTTCTGAGAGTCACCGTGTCGCCCTCGCGCGCCTTGATCAGCGCGCGCGCAAGCGGCGAGATCCAGGAGATGCGACCGCGCGAGACGTCGGCTTCGTCGATCCCGACGATGCTGTAGGTTTTCTCGTCGCCGGCCTGGTTCACGAGCGTCACGGTCGCCCCGAAAAATACCTGGTCGGTTTCCTCACGGGCAGCCGGGTCAAAGACCACCGCCGCATCCAGGCGCCTGGTCAGGAAGCGGATGCGCCGATCGATTTCGCGCAAGCGGCGCTTGCCATAGATGTAATCGGCGTTCTCGGAACGGTCCCCGTTGGAGGCGGCCCACTGGATGACTTTCACCAGTTCCGGGCGCTCCTTGTCGAGCAAATGCAGCGCTTCGTCCTTCAGGCGCTTGAAGCCCCCGGGCGTGATGTAGTTCCTGGTGCCGGACGGGATCACAGGCGTGTCTGCGTCCTGCTCATCGTCGTGCTCGCTCTTTGTGTCGAGGGGCTTGCTCATCGCGCTGATGCGCTCCCGGGAGTTGTACAATGAGATTGTCTCATTTCAATCGTCCAACCAACCAGATCTGGAGGAGTGGCAAATGACCATCAAGGCAGGCGACAAGCTTCCCGCGGGCACGCTGTGGGAATTCATCGAAGACGAAACACCCGGGTGCTCGATCGGTCCGAATGCATTCAAGGTAGAAGAACTGGTCAAGGGCAAACGTATTGCCATTTTGGGTTTGCCCGGGGCATTCACCCCGACGTGCTCGGCCAAGCATCTTCCCGGCTTTCTGAAGCTGGCGGATGACTTTCGCAAGAAAAAGGTCGACGAAATCTGGTGCCTGTCGGTCAACGACGCGTTTGTCATGGGCGCCTGGGGCAAGGAGCAGGGTACCAAGGGCAAAGTGCGCATGATGGCCGACGGCAGCGGCCAGTATTCCAAGGCTTTGGGCCTGGAATTCGATCTGACCCAGCGCGGCATGGGCGTGCGCTCGCAACGCTATTCGATGCTGGTGGACAACGGCGAGGTCAAGGCGATCAACGTCGATCAGCCCGGAAAATTCGAAGTCAGCGATGCGGAAACATTGCTGAAGCAGACGGACAAGGTCATGCAGTACATTCCCTGAGTCGCAAGCGGGAAAGAGGGCAGTAACGGGCGGCCGCGGGCCGCTCGTTTGCATTCCTGAACCCGAAATCAGCCGCGCCGCGCCGGCGCGAAACGCTCAGGCAACCGGCACCACCAGAAATCCCGCGCGCGGAAAATGCACCACCACTTCGCCCGCGCGCTCATCTTCGCGGCGGATGGCAATGTGCTGCGCCGACAGCGATACGATGGTGCCTTCCACCGGAATCTTGCCGTAATCGTCCGGAATGACCTGCACGCGATCGCCGGGCTTGCGGCCGTTCAGATCTCCGGGGTCTTCCGCCTGAGCCGATTGCGGCGTGGCCCCGCGGGCTATCTCCAGCGCTTCGGCGGCATCTAGTTCGCGCTCGCGCCGGCCATGACCGATCGCTTTCACGCGCTGTTCCCACGCCAGCAGCTTGGGATAGCGTTCGAGCAATTTCCCCGCATCGGGCAGATTGCTGCGCACATACCAGACGTTCATGTAGGCGTTGACATCTGCCAGCCCCGGTTGCTTGCCCAGCAGCCAGGCGCGGCCGTCGGCCATCTGTGTCTCGATCCAGTCCACATGCGCGCGCAACTGGTCGCGCATCTGCGGGATCGCCGCTTTCATGGCATCGACGTCGAATATCGCGCCGCGCAGTTGCTCGCGGTCTTCGCGAAATTCCTTCGGCACCTGGTCCGCCAGCGAGCCGAATACCAGGTTCACCGTGTTCTGAAAAAAAGGCCGGTCGCTCCACATGCCCAGCGCCCAGGGCAGGCCCGGATTTGCGTCCGGCAGCAGCGAAGGCGAGGGAAAGCGCCGCTCGAGTTCGCGAATGATGATTTGCGTGTCGCAGTAGATGTCGGCGCCGATCTGCAATGTGGGCGTGCGACGATAACCCCCGGTCATCGGCATCAGGTCCGGGCGCGGCATGATGCGCGGAATCAATACCGAGGTCCAGGCAATGTTCTTGATACCGAAAACGATCCGGACTTTTTCAGAGAACGGCGATTTTTCGAAGTGATGCAGCATGATGGGAAACTGCGTGGCCATGCGGGTCCCTAGCTCAGAAACGAAATGAGACTGTCGAGCACGGCGTCGGGTTTTTCTTCCATCAGTGCATGGCCGCTGCCTTCCAGCGCCGCCACGCGCGCACCGGGCATTCTGGCAATCAGCTCCGAGGCGGCTTTCATCGGTGTCATCAAGTCGCGCTTGCCGAGAATCAGCAGTACGGGGCATTTCACGTTCTGCGCAGCTTCAAGCCCGCTGACGTAATCGTTGCAGGCGCTGAAGTCCGTGTGCAGCACGCCGGGTGCCGAACGTTCCATCAAGCGCATCGAACTGCCCATCATCCACAGACCGGGTACCCGGTTTCCCCCCATCTGTGCCGCCGCGCTGTGCGAAAACACATTGATCATGTCGTAGGCAACATGGTCGTTCGCCCTGGAAGCCTGCAACAAAGGTTCTGACACGGGCATCGGCACGATTGAGCCGATCAGGGCGAGCCGGGTGACTCGCGACGGGTGGCGCGCGGCGGCTTCCAACGCAATAAGCGAGCCGAGACTATGGCCGACCAGGACGGCTTGCCGCATCTGTGTCGCATCGAGCAGGCGAAGGATCCAGTCCGCCGCTGCGCCGACCGAGGCGCACGGCGGTGCGGCCGACTTGCCGTGTCCGGGCAGATCGACCGCCAGGGCATTCCAGCCGTGGTAAGCAAAATAGCGGCTCTGCAGCGACCAGACGCTGTGATCGCTGGCGGCGCCATGGATGAACATCACCGTCGGCATGGTGGCGTCCACCGCGTGGTTCGCCGTGTACACGTAGGCTTTCCTGTCGTCGACGGTGAGATTCATGATTCGTTTTTGTTCGCCCGCGCGGGACGCAGCGAATCAGCGCAGGATATCGGCTCGAGGCCATGCAGTAAATATCAGGGGGCCGGCAACTCGGCCGATCAGCTCGTGGCGATTGCCAGATCCACATTCTCGACGGTCTGTTCGAGAAGCTCAACCATCGGGCTCAGCCGCGTCATCTGTGCGGCTCCGAAAATCGTGGCGAATGCGACATCGGTCGCATCGCGCCCGGTGCCAATGCGGGTGATCTGGTTGCGCGGCGCCATTCCGGTAGGATCGAACAGGTACCAGCGGCCGTCGAGAAATACTTCGAACAACGCGTGGAAGTCCGGCGGCGGGTCTGGGAACCGGGAATAACTCGCGACGAATCGCGCCGGGATATTCAGCCCGCGGCATAACGCGATGCCCAGGTGCGCAAAATCGCGGCAAACCCCGGCACGCTGGACCACTACGTCTGCGGCGGAGGTATTCGGGCTGGTGCTGCCGATCTGGTAGCGGATATGTTCGCGTATCCACTGGCAGATGACTTCCACCCTGGTGTATCCAGGAGTCAGGTGTGCGAACTCGTGATGCGCCATGCGCATGAGCATATCCGACTGACAATAACGGCTGGGATAAATGAACTGCAGGACTTCCATCGGCAGCTCGGCAATCGGCGATTCCCGGATCAGCGCAGGGTCGCCCGGCACATAGTCCAGCTCGACGATCGCGCGGTACGACACTGTGAGTGGACCCGGGTTGGCGCGAATGCGCACGAAGCGGTTCTCCAGCACCGGATCGGTATATTGCTGATACGGCAGCGGCGGATCGAACATCAGAGATTCTTCGACGATGCGTTGGCAGGGATTGTGCGAAGCCTCGATGTTGAAGATCATGTCGCTGGATTGCAGGATCTGGTAGCTCAATTCATTGTCGATGCTGACGCGATTCATGCTCGAATGAGAAGCCATGGAAGGTGGCGCTTGGACCGAAGCGCAGGGGCCTAAGTTCGTGCGCCGCATGGCACATCCAGGGAAGTCGGCCGCGGCGGGAAGTCGCCGCCGGGCATGAAACGCGACTCGTTCCCCTACGCACAAATACGTACGTCGGCGCTACGCACAAACTGCCATACTCCTGAGCGAGGTCTTGGGCATAGACTTTCCTCCCCTGCACACTGAGTGCGACTAGTTGAAACCGGTCAAAGAGCGAGGATAGAGTCATGCGGATACTCATGTTGGTACTGGCAATGTTGCTGTGTAATGCCGTCGCCGCTGCTGGCGAGGAGTTCAAGGGCAGCTGTGCCTATGGTCTGGCGCAGCTCGGGGTCGACGTGAAAACGGACTGCTCGATTCGATGGGCCGATCCAGCCACGGGCAAGATCTATTGCTTCGGCAACGAAGACGTGCTGGTGAAGTTCCTGCAGGATCCGGCAGTGAACGTTCGTAAAGCCGAGCAGGTCTACGCGAAATATTCGAAGTAGCGAAGGGGCCGTCCACGTCAGCGCGGATCGGCTCTGACGCCCGGGAGGTCCCATGGACGTAAAGCCCGTGAATAGGGAGATCGACGATCCGCGCAAGATCACCGCACGAGTCTGCGAGTCGCTCAAGCAGGCATTGCTCGGACGCAACGCCGAGCTGGCCGCGAGTCTCTACGCCGAAGATGTCGAGCTGGTCATCATCAACCGCAATTTTCCGCCTAGCCAGCCCTTTATCAGGCGCGGGCAGGCCGCGGCCCTGCAGCTCTGGCAGGATTTGTGTTCGAGGGAGATGACGCACAGCGTTACGGCAACGGTGATCGGAGACAATAACTTCGCGATCCGCGAGTCATGCATGTATGCCGATGGCGGGCGCGTGGTGGGACATGTGATTGCGGAACTGCGCGGTGGCCGGATTGCGCAGTATTTCAGTGTCGATAGTTGGGACGAGTAAACGAGCTCATTTGTTTCGGTATGCCGGGCCAGGCCGCCGTTCCTCGAAACTGCCCATTTGCCAGGCCTTCAGGATTGCGCCGGTTCGGCTTTCCACACCCAGTTTGCTGAATACATGTTCGAGATGTTTTTGCACGGTCCGCGTGCTCAGGCCGAGGATCAGGCCCGCTTCCCGGTTTGTTTTGCCTTGCGCCACCCAGGCCAGCACCTCGGCTTCGCGCGGGGTCAGCCCGAAGCCAAGCAGCAGATCGGGCGGGCTGTTCATGGGGGTTTCATCCATCAGCAGCAAATGCTGTCCGCGGCCATGGTCGGCTACGAGGCGGATTGCCAGAAACTGTTCGCCTCGCCGCAAGATCAACGGGGCTGGCGGTTCGGTAATGCCGCGGGACTGCAGCGAACGATCGGCCAAACCGGCATTCAGCCAATCGGCAATCGGCGCGGGCAGACTGCGAATCTCCCTGCGCGGTACGCCGTCGATGCAATAGCGGATCAGCCAGACGCGTGCTTGTTCCGTGCAAAGTTCGACTTGGCCGGCACGGTCCAGCACCACCACGGCGCGGCCTCCGACGGCTGCGTCAATCAGTGGCAGGAGTCGTCTGCGGTCTGCGGCGCGGGAGTTGCGAACGGCTTGGGCAAAATGCGGCCATAACAGTCCCAGCAGCTGCCGGTCCGTTTCCGAAAAAGGCGTATCGCGGCGGTGGAGCGCAAGAATGCGCGGGGCGCGATCCGGAAAAGGCACGAGCAACACCAGTTGGAATTCAATGCCGAGCGGGCGATACAGCGACTCGTAGAGCGCGGTGCGTCGGAACGCCTCACGGGTCACGAAGTCATGCAGGCTCCAGGGCCTGGCATCGCGCCTGACAGCGAAATGGCCGACGAGCGGGTGATCGCGGCGGTGCAGACGCAGGACCTGCCTGTGCTCGAGGCCCGAGAAGCGCTGCGCAGGCCAGGCAGTGAAGGTAAAAGATTGTGCCTCCGGATCGATCCGTGCGAAGACCGCGCTGTCGCAGACAATGGCGCGGGGCACGACCTCCACGATGGTTTCGGCCAGGGTGCCGGCATTCCGGTGGCGATTGAGGTCGTAAAGTGCACCGAGGATCTGCGCCAGAGCGTCGAAGGCGGCCTGCGAGAGCGCGCCCCGCTGCTCGCTTTCCTGCATCGAATGCGTGCTTACGCTCATAGCGCAACTCCGCTGCTTCCGGACGGGCAGATGATACCGCCGGACTTGCCCTGACGGGCAGCCGGTTCACTACGCGAGCCGTCGGCCTTGCGCTCGGAAGGCGGATCCCGTTGGACACCCGGCCTGCGCGGCACCCGCGGCGGCGCGCGAACTCAGGAGCTGATACGTCCTGGCATCTTGTTCTTGGCCGGATCCTCGAGCGAGCATTTCCAGCCTGTCGCCGTTGAGTTCTTCGGAATGGCTTCGGGAAGACGCGCCATGACGGCCGGCAGAGATTGTGCGAATGTGGCCTCACACTCCTCTATGGTCTTGATGTTCGGATTGAATACGACATACTTGTCGATGTCTGCATCGTTCTTCAAGCTTATCTCGACATAGACGCCGGGCACCTCTTTCTGTTGGCATCCGCCCATTGCCAGGGCTGCGAACAAACAGCTTGCGACAACTTTCATTTGCATCGTGACATTCATGAGTTTCATGGCTTCAGTGATTCAAACTTTCTGGGATGCGTACAACGCGCGGTTCAGATCCTCGATCAGGTCATCGGGATCTTCGAGACCCACCGATAGGCGCACCGTGCCTTCGGTGATGCCGGCCGCGCGCAACGCTGCGTCATCCATGCGGTAGTGCGTGGTCGTGGCCGGGTGGATGACCAGCGACTTCGCGTCGCCGACGTTGGCCAGGTGAGAGAATACCCTGAGCGATTCGATGAAGCGCTTGCCGGCAGTCCGGCCGCCTTTGAGGCGGAAACTGAAGACGGCGCCGCATCCGCGCGGCAATATTCTCCGTGCCAGTTCGCGATCCGGATGCGAATCAAGTTCTGGATAGGCCACCGATTCGATGGCTTCGTGCACGGTCAGGAAGCCGACGATTTTTCGGGTGTTGGCGATGTGTTTTTCCATGCGCAAGCCAAGGGTCTCCATGCCTTGCAGGATCTGGAAGGCGTTCATGGGGCTCATCGCGGCGCCGAAATCACGCAGGCCTTCGCGCCGGGCGCGCAGCAAAAACGCCGCGGTGGTCGACTCTTCGCTGAACACCATCCCGTGAAACCCCGCATACGGCTCGGTGAGCATGGGAAACTTGCCCGATTTTTCCCAATCGAACGTGCCGCCATCCACCAGCAGGCCACCGATGGCCACCCCGTGGCCGCCGAGAAACTTCGTGGCCGAATGCATGATGAGATCCGCGCCGAGTTCGAACGGGCGCATCAGCCACGGGGTGGTAAACGTCGAATCGACCAGCAAGGGCAGGCCGGCTTCATGGGCGACTGCGGACACCTTCGCAATATCGAGCACATCGAGTCCGGGATTGCCGAGCGTCTCGCCAAAAAACAAGCGCGTGTTGGGGCGGATGGCCTTGCGGAAAGCGTCCGGGTCGCGCGGGTCGACGAACGTGGTGTCGATGCCGAACCGAGGCAAGGTGTACTGCAACAGGTTGTGCGATCCGCCATAGAGCGAACGCGAGGCGACGATGTGCGATCCCGCGCCCATCAGGGTCGCGATCCCCAGATGCATGGCCGCCTGGCCACTTGCGGTCGCGATGGCGCCCACGCCGCCTTCGAGCGCGGCGATGCGCTCTTCGAGCACGGCGTTGGTCGGGTTGGAGATGCGCGAATAGACGTGGCCGGCACGCTCCATGTTGAACAGCGAAGCCGCGTGATCCGTATCCTTGAATACGTAGGAGGTGGTGAAATAGACTGGCTGCGCGCGCGCGCCGAACTGCGGATCGGGTTGCTGGCCCGCATGCAGGCTCAGGGTGTCGAACTGATAAGTCTTGGGTCCGGCCATGATTCTTCCATCCAGAAATCTAATCAAAGTTCAAACCCGACACGGAGGCACGGAGCACACGGGGGACACAAAGAACGGCGATTCGGAACAACCAAAGCGAATTTCGGTTTGAGCAATCGTTCGACTTCGGTGGGTATCAATCTGCGGACAGTCAATCGGAACTCCGTATGCTCCCGCGCTGTTTGCTTGGTGTCCTCTGGGTTTTCTGTGCCTGCGTATCGGATGTAATCAGGAGGGCGCCTCAGTAGAAAGCGCCACGGGCGGTGACCGGCCACACGCACTCGACGTGGCCGTTGCGCACGCCCACGATCCAGTCGTACAGGTTTACCGTCGGATCGCAATGACCCGGGATGAGGCGGATCTTGTCGCCGACCTTGATTTTCGATCCTCGCGCGAGTTGCAGCACACCGTGTTCGTCGGAAGCTTTCAGGAATTCTATGCCCGGCATATCGGCCACCAGCGGCATGCCGGAATCTACCGACACGGCTTTCAGACCCGCATCCACCACGGCGCGTTCGGGCGTTGCATGGCTCATGACCGTGGCCCATACGAAAAGGCTTTGTTCGAAACCCTGCACGGGCTTGCCGTCTTCTCCGAGATTGCGGTTGTAATCGGCATCCATGAAGATATAGGAGCCGGGCTGAATCTCGTTATAAACCCCGCTGGTTGCTTCCAGCAGATAGGTTCCGGTACCGGCACCGGTAATGAACTCAGGTTTCAGATCGGCATCGTGCAAAGCGTCGACGGTATCGCGCACCGACTGAACGGCTTTGGCGATCGCCGCCTTGCGTTCAAGGGGGCTGCGCGCATGCTGTGCGGCGCCCTGATAGGCATGCAAACCGGCAAAACGCAAATGTCGCGAAGCGGCGATGCGCCGCGCGAGGCGCACGACCGGGGCACCGGGGTCGACGCCACATCGATTGGCGCCGACGTTGACTTCGACCAGTACATCGAGCTTTACGCCGGCAGATTGGGCGGCCGCATCGAGATCGGAGATATTCTGTTCGTCGTCGACGCACACGCTGACGCGGGCGCGCTTGGCCAGCGCCGCGAGCCGGGCAAGTTTGGACGCGCCGACGACTTCGTTGCTCACCAGCACGTTCATGACGCCGCCTTCGACCATGGCTTCCGCTTCGGAGACTTTCTGGCAACAAACGCCGATAGCCCCGCGCGCCATCTGCCGCAACGCGATCTCCGGGCATTTATGCGACTTGGAATGCGGCCGGACACGGATCCTGGTGCCGGCCAGGGACTTGTCCATGCGATCTAGGTTGCCCTCGAACGCATCGAGGTCCAGCAGGAGCGCCGGGGTATCGATCTCGGCGAGGGTCATGCCCTGACGGGCGGGAGGAGCCAGGCGCGGATTCATGAAAACGGTTTGGCCGAATCTAGCGGCCGGTTTCGCAATCGGTGCGCATCACGTTGCCGGCGCTTTCGATGCTCCAGTTGCGCCCGTACGAGCCGAAGACCAGATCGATGATCGTCGCGAGATTCTTCTTCTCGACCGGATCATTGAACGTGCGTTTCTCCAGTTCGGCCAGCGCCTGATCCCTCGACTGCCCATCCTTGCGCCAGCGCATTGCCTCGGAGGCGAATGCACCGATATCGGCGCACGTCATGGTGCCAAGCGGGTAGGGGGCGGCCAGGGCTCCGGTGGAGACCAGGAGCAGAAAAAAGAGCATCAATTTCGACATTCGTGAGTTCCAGACCAAAGTGTGCGGAGTAGAATTTGAAGGGCGGATAACCCGCGCATTCTAGGCGTTTGCACAGGGGATTGCCATGTTGTCAGAAGGGATGAAAACCGCACGCCGGATGCGATGTCTGATGGTGGCAGCCGTACTGCTGTTCGCGTGCGCCAGCGTACTGGCAGCCGGGCAGGACGACAATGAAACCCGCAAGATGGCGCTCGCGCAGTTGCTCAGTCCGGACGCCAGCGAGCGCCTGGCCGCCTGCGAAACGCTTGCGCAGGTCGGGAAGTCCGACGACTTGCCACCATTGCACCGACAGTTGTTCGATGGGGACGCGCGTGTGCGGGGGATGGCCGAAGCGGCCATCTGGGCCATCTGGAGCCGTTCCGGCAATCCCGCCGCCGATCGCCTGTTCGAGCGCGGCATGGACGAGATGCGCAATGGCAATCTCAAGGTGGCTGTGGAAATTTTCGGCAAGGCCATCGCTGTGATGCCGCAGTTCACCGAAGCGTGGAACAAGCGCGCGACGATCTATTTTCTGCTCGGGGAATATGAGCTGTCGCTGAAGGATTGCGCCGAGGTGTTGCGCAGGAATCCGCAGCATTTCGGCGTGCTGGCGGGTTACGGTCAGATTTACCTGCGACAGGGGGATTTGCCGCGGGCGCTGGAGTACTTCGAGCGGGCGATCACCGTCAATCCCAACATGGCGGGCGTGCGCTCGTCGATCGAGGCGATACGCGAAACCCTGATCAAACGGGAGCGTCGCTACATTTGAATTCCGGCTTCAGGTTGCCCTGCGCATGGGCGCCTTATTTGTAACTTTGCCGGGGTCGGACGGTCTGACACATTCAGCAAGGCAACAGAACTCACCATGGATGACAAGCGCTTGATCCCGGAAACGCCCGCCACCAGTCCCGTCACGGCGTGGCTGCAGAATTTGCGAGCCGGACTTTACCTGGTCTTGTTTCGCCGCCCCGCGGCCGTGACACTTCATTCCGGTACGCAGCAATTCATCTCGCTGGTGGCGACCTCTCTGGGCGTGAGCGGTGCGTGCTCCTATGTTCTCGCCGGAGAGGGCGCAGTGTTCAATCCGCAGGCGTTGCCTTCGGAACTGTTCTGGGTACCCCTGGCGATGCTGGGCGGCTATCTGGTGGGCCGGGTCATGCGCGACGAAGCCTATGCAATGCTCGTCGCGACAGCCATCGGCGCGATCGGTATCCCGCTTACCTTGGTGGCCAGTGCAATCTGGTTCGCCGTGGGCCATGGTTGGCTCGATTTGCCGATAGCACTTGGGCTGAACGGGATGTACCACCTGCTGTTCGTGTGGTGGGCGCTGGCCGTACTCGTCGCAGTCAGGCGATTGGCCGTGCCCATGACTGCCAGAGCCATTGCGCCGGCGCTGATCGTCACGGCGGTCGTGCTGCTGCCGGCGTATCTGCTGCCCGCCGAACCACTCTGGAGAGCGGCTATCTATGCGGATGAGTCCGTCCAGTACGGCGCGCAGCGTCTGTTCAATGAAGACGCGCTGTACGCGCAAACGGAGTTGCTGCGTGACGCCGAGCAGCGCCTGAAGCCCGGGCGCGCCGGAATGGAAGAACTTTATTTCGTCGGCTTTGCGCCTTACGCGTCGCAGGACGTGTTCATGAAGGAAACCATGTCCATCGGCAGGTTGATGGAAGAGCGGTTCGACGTTTCCGGACGCAGCGTGAGCCTCATCAGCAATGCCAGGGCCGCACGCGAGTTTCCAATGGCCACTCTGACCAGTCTGCGGCACGTGCTGCGCGCGGTAGGACGCCGCATCAATATCGACGAAGACGTCGTGCTGCTGCACGTGACTTCCCACGGTTCGGAAGATCACGCGCTCAGCGTAAACTTCGATCCGCTGGCGTTGCGCGCCATCCGGCCGGCCGATCTGCGCGCCGCACTGGACGATGCGAAAATCAAATGGCGCATCGTCGTTATTTCAGCCTGTTATTCCGGCGGATTCATCGATGCGCTCAAAGATGACCATACGCTGGTCGTCACGGCTTCGGACGCCACGCACACCTCCTTTGGCTGTGGCGACGCATTCAACTTCACGTATTTTTCGCAAGCCTACTTCGACGAGGCCCTGCGGCAGACCTATTCTTTCGAACAGGCGTTCGGCACGGCGCGGCAGGCGATTGCCGTGCGCGAGCGCCGCGAAGGGCTGGAGGCATCGAATCCGCAAATTTTCCTGGGCAAGGCCATGCGCGACAAACTCGCGCGCCTGGAGAAACGATGGTCGTCGCAACCCGCTGTGGAAAAGGTCAATGCAAACTAAGAGAATCGTGAGCCGGTGCGTTCATGCGCTGTTTGCCTTTGCATTCTTGTGTAGCGCCGCCGCGGCCAAAGACTGGACGCTGCTCAACCGCGAACAGGCACTCGAGCAGACACAAAGCAAACAGCTTGACCAACGCCGCCTTGCCTATGGGCGGCTGGCTGAGATCGGCACCATGGATGACATCCCGGTGCTGCTCGCGGCACTGTGGGATGAAGAGGAATTGATCCGGGGGATCGCCGAGCAATCGGTATGGGGAATCTGGCTGCGCACCGACGATCCGGTAGCCGACCCGATGTTCCAGACCGGCATGATGTTGATCATGCAGGACGAACCCAGGTTGGCCATCGAAAAACTCAATCAGGTCATCGCACTCAAGCCGGACTTTGCGGAAGCCTGGAATCGCCGCGGTCATGCCTATGCGGCGCTTGGCGATGACGATCGGGCGCTTGCGGACTACGAGCAGACGCTGAAGCTCAACCCCTACCAATTCGGCGCACTGTCCACTTGCGCCGAAATCTGGATGATGCGCAGCGACTACCGCAAGGCCGCGGATTATTTCCGTCGGGCGCTGGACCTCAATCCGAACCTTCAGGAAGCAGCCGAGGCGTTGCATGCGCTGGAGGCAAAGCTGGAGAACGACAGGATTTGAACAGCCGTGACGGTCGTGACGTCGTGACGATCGTGACGGAGGCAACAAGCGAATTCGGGTTCGATGTTTTCGCCTTTACGTCGTCACGACCGTCACGTTCGTCACGGTTTCTTCTTTTTTCTCCCCGGCAGCTTGATGCCTGACATCGCCTGGTAGACCTTGATGACCGCGATGTCGTCTTCGTAACCAAGTCCGGCGCCGGCTGCGGCAATGAACTGCTGGTGCGCAGCGGCGGTCAGGGGTAGCGGGAAAGTCATCTTCTTCGCCGAATCGAGCACGATGCCCAGATCCTTGACGAAAATGTTCACTGCGGACAGCGGCGTGTAATCGCCTTCGAGCACGTGCGGTACGCGGTTTTGGAACATCCACGAGGAACCGGCGCTGTTGGAAATCACTTCATAGACGACTTTCGGATCCGCACCGGCGCGGATGCCCAGCGCCATTGCCTCCGCTGCGGCGGCGATATGCACGCCAGCGAGCAACTGGTTGATCATCTTGACCTTCGAACCCGTGCCGGCGTCTTCACCCAGTTCATAGACTTTGGCGGCTATGGCCTTGAGCACCGCATCGGCTTTCTTGAATGCAGCCCTGGATCCCGAGCCCATGATGGACAATTCGCCTTTAGCAGCGCGGGCGGCGCCGCCGGATACCGGCGCATCGATCAGCAAAAGCCCGTTTGCGTCGAGCCGCTTGCCCAGATCGATGGCAAATTCCGGCGCCACCGTGCTGCTGGCAATGACAACGGAACCTTTGGCCAGAGTGGTGGCAGCGCCATTCTCCCCGAACAGGACCTCGTTGGTCTGGTCCGCATTGACCACGAGAATGATGACGACGGAAACATTGCGGCCGACTTCCGCGGGGCTTGTTGCCGACTTGCCGCCTTCCTTGGCGAATGCCTTCGCGACTTCCGGCCGCACATCGTAGGCGTGCACTTCGAAGCCTTTTCTGAGCAACGTGCGCGCTACGCCCAGGCCCATCGAGCCCAATCCGATCACCCCTGCCACGGGTTTCTTTTCTGCCGCCATGTCGTCGCTCCCTGTTTGTTTTGTCGAGCGCGTGCGGTTGCGTCATGACCGACGCCGACGTTTCTTTGCATCGCTGCCGGGCGGCCGTTACACTGCCGCGAAATTTGCAATCAGAAGATGAAAATAAAATCCATCATTATCCTGTGCGCCGCGTGCGCGCTGCTGCTCGGCGCCTGCCGCAGCAACCCTCATTATAATCCGGCGAAGCCGCACCATACCGAAGACGGATTTCGCAACAACTATCCGCATGCGCCACCGGAGAGTTTCTGGAAATGGCAATGGCAGCGCTGGACGCGGGGCGTGCCGGAGAATCCCGAGGGCGGCTATGGGTTTACTCTGCTCAAACCCGATGCCGGCTTCCTGGGCGCGAACCGCGCAGAACCTACCTTGACCTGGATCGGCCATGCTTCCTTCCTGTTGCAGATCGGCGGCGTAAATGTGCTGACCGATCCGCATCTGACGGAGCGCGCATCGCCGGTTGCTTTTGCCGGACCGAAGCGCCATGTTTCCCCGGCGCTGGATTTCGACAACCTTCCGCACGCCGATGTCGTGGTCATTTCGCACAGTCACTACGATCATCTCGATCTGCAGACGGTCAAACAGCTCAACCGGCAAAAGGGCGGGGCACCGCTGTTCCTGGTGCCGCTGGGGTTGAAGGCGTGGTTCAAGGCGCAGGATATCGATGACGTGACCGAACTGGACTGGTGGGACAGCACCTCATTCAAAGGGCTGAAGCTGACGCTTGCGCCCGTGCAGCATTGGAGTGCGCGCACGCCGTGGGATCGCAACAAGACGTTATGGGGCTCATGGGTCATCGAACACCCGGAGCTGCGTTTTTACTTCGGCGGGGATTTTGGCTACTCGGCGGATCTCGCGGACATCGGCCGGCGTTTCGGCCCGATCGATCTGGCAGCCCTGCCAATTGGCGCCTACGAACCGCGCTGGTTCATGCAGGTCATGCACGTCAATCCGGAGGAGGCGGTGCGCGCTTTCAGGGACCTTCGCGCGCGCTATGCCGTGGCCATGCACTGGGGGACTTTCCGTCTGACCGACGAGTCGCTCGATGAGCCGCCGCGAAGGCTGGCGCAGGTGCTTTCGGACAGCGGTGTTTCGCCCGAACGCTTTTTCGTCATGATGCACGGACAGATGCGCAAACTCGATTTTCTGCGCCGGACTGAGGGTAATGTCGCCGCGCCAACCGCCGCGCGCTGATGCTCGCGACGGCGAACTCGCCGGTCGCATCCGCGCCTGGGCCGGGGAGCTCGGATTCCAGCAAGTTGGCATCGCCGATTGCGAGTTGGGCATCGCGGAAACGCGCCTTCACGAATGGCTGGCGCGGGGCTGGCAGGGCGACATGAATTATCTCGCGTTGCATGGCACGCGCCGTACGCGCCCGGCGGAGCTGGTGCCGGGAACGTTGCGGGTCATCAGCGTGCGCATGAATTATTTTCCGGAGGCTGCGGCCGACGCGTGGGAAGTCATGCGCGACGGCAGCCGTGCCTACGTCGCGCGCTATGCGCTGGGCCGCGATTATCACAAGGTGTTGCGCGCGCGCCTGCAGGAACTCTGTGAGCGCATCGCCGCCGAGACGCCGTTCCATTATCGGGTGTTCACAGACAGCGCGCCGGTCATGGAAGTCGAACTTGCGACCAAGGCGGGCCTCGGTTGGCGCGGCAAACATACGCTGGCGCTCAATCGTGAAGCCGGCTCCTGGTTTTTTCTGGGCGAAATCTACACCGACCTGGAGTTGCCGGTGGACGCTTCGCAAAAGGATCATTGCGGCAGTTGCACCCGCTGCATCGAGATTTGCCCGACGCGTGCCATCGTCGCACCCTACCAGCTCGATGCGCGACGCTGCATCTCCTATTTGACGATCGAGCATAAGGGCGATATTCCGGAAGACTTGCGGCCCCTGATGGGGAACCGCATCTATGGTTGCGACGACTGTCAGCTGGTATGTCCGTGGAACCGCTTCGCGCAGAAGGCGGAGGTGCCCGATTTCGCGGTCCGCCACGGGCTCGATGCTGCCGGGCTCGTGGAGCTGTTCGCGTGGAGCGAGGAGGAGTTCGAGCAACGCATGCAGGGCAGTGCCATCCGGCGCATCGGGCATGAACGCTGGCTGCGAAATCTGGCGGTCGGGCTCGGCAACGCGCCCACGTCCACCGCGGTGGTCGCGGCATTGCGCGCGCGGGCCGATCATCCGTCCCTCATGGTACGCAGTCACGTTGCCTGGGCCCTGCGCCGACATGCGCAAGACGCCGTCCACCAGGCTGCGGACTAGATTCACGACGCTCGCTGCAACGCTCGCGCATGCGCGCCTGTGGCCGAGGCCTTCGTGCTTGAACGTGTGCGGGGTTGAGATTGCCGCCGACATCGTCTATAACGTGCCCCTCGCACGGCAAAACGGCTGTGCGATCTGATCAGGAGCACGCGAAAAGTGGCTGGCTACAAAAAATATGCGTCTTTCAAGGGCCGAATGCTCATCGTGGGATTCGGGTCGGTCGGGCAGGGATCACTGCCCCTGATCCTGCGCCACATCGACATCAAGCCCGAGCAAATCACGATCATCACCGCCAATGCATTCGGCCGCGAGATCGCCGGCACGCTCGGGGTCAAGTTCATCGTCGAGCCCATCAAGGCCGATACGTATGTGGCGCAATACGACAAGTATCTCGGCGAAGGCGATTTCCTGGTCAACGCGTCTTACGATGTGAACAGCCTGGATACCATCGAGTATTGCCAGAAGCGCGACATCCTTTACATCGACGCCTGCATCGAACCCTGGCCCGGAGGACATAACAATACCGACGTGCCCGCTGCGCGGCGCACTAACTACGCGTATCGCGAAGCGGCGCTGGAAATGCGCAAACGGTTTCCCAAGGGCCCGGCTTGCGTGCTGATGCACGGTGCCAATCCGGGACTGGTCTCGCATCTGACCAAGCAGGCCTTGTTGAACGTCGCCAAGGATACGGGTGTGCGCAAGGCCGAGCCGAAGACACGCAAGGAGTGGGCTGAACTCGCGCAGCGCCTGGACATCAAGGTCATTCATATTGCCGAGCGCGACAGCCAGTTGAGTCCGCGGCGCAAGGCCCGCGACGAGTTCGTCAACACCTGGTCGAGCGAAGCCTTCGCGGGAGAATCCCTCCAGCCTGCTGAACTGGGCTGGGGCACGCATGAAAAAAACTGGCCGGCAGACGGGCGCACCTTCGATTTCGGCTGTGGCGCGGCGATTTATCTGGAGCGCACTGGTGCTTCGACGCGAGTTCGCACCTGGACGCCGCTCGAGGGCCCCATGTTGGGTTTCCTGATCTCGCATGGCGAAGCGACTTCGATACCCGACTACTTTACGGTGCAAAAGAAGGGCAAGGCCGTGTACCGGCCGACCTGCCACTATTCCTACCACCCCTGCGACGATGCGGTGCTGTCGATGCACGAATATATCGGCAACAACTACAAATTTCCTCCGCGGTACCGGTTGCTGCGCGACGAAATCTCCGAGGGCATGGACGAACTCGGCGTCCTGCTGATGGGGCACAAGAAAGGTGCTTACTGGTACGGCTCGCAACTCACCATCGAGGAAGCGCGTCAACTATGTCCGTACAACAATGCCACCAGCCTGCAGGTCAACATCGGCTACGTGTCGGCCGTCATCTGGGCCATCAAGAATCCGGACGCTGGCATCGTCGAACCCGATGATTTGCCCTACAAGGCGATGCTGGAGATTTGCAAACCGTATCTGGGCCGCGTGGTGGGCGTCTATACCGACTGGACGCCGCTCGAGGAGCGCGGGGTGCTGTACCCGGAGGATGTAGACGGGTCCGACCCGTGGCAGTTCAAGAACTTCAGAGTGGTTTGAGGTTGACAGACAGGGGGGAGGGACGAGTAAAAGGGCAGCCCTCGGGAATTCGGCGGGATGCTAAGATTCCATTGGAATTCACAAACGGGGGGAACCATGAAGCGTTTGCCAATTGCGTTGGTGCTGGCGGCCTTTAGCGCCATGTTCGCCGAGTCGGCCTTTGCACAGAAACCCGAAGATGCCATCAAATACCGCCGCGGCGTTTACGCCGTAATGGGTTGGAATTTCGCGCCGATGGCGGCGATGGTCAAAGGCGAGCGGCCTTATAACGCGAATGCTTTTGCGCGTCACGCCGAGATCGTCGCCTACATGAGCAAGTTGCCGCTCGAAGGTTTCATTCCGGGTTCGGAAAACGGCGAGACCAAAGCCAAGCCCGAAATCTGGCTGGAAATGGACGACTTCAAAGCCAAGCTCGAGAAGATGCAAGGGGAGGCCGCGAAGCTTGCCGAACTCTCCAAAGGCGGCGACTTCAACGCGATGAAAGCGCAACTGGGCGAAACCGGGAAGGCCTGCAAGGCCTGCCACGACAAGTATAGGAATAAATAGAGACGAGGGGAGAGGGGCGAGGGGCGAGGAACGAGCGATGATTCATGCTGCACCATCACGCACCACGGTAGCCAAAGTACCGATGCCCGAGTTGCCTCAGATTTTTCCGACCCCTAGCGCTCCTCATTTCCCGCATCTTATTTTTCGCCCCTCATGCCGCGCCCCTCGCCCCTAGCCATGGACCTCCAGTCAGATCGCACCACGCTTGACCGATATCCCGGGCGTGGCAAGCACGATTTCGCGACCGTTGCGTCGATTCTCGACGAAGGATTCTTCTGCCACGTCGGTTTCGTAAAAAACGGTCAGCCCTATGTGATCCCGACGGGATACGGCCGCAAGGACCGGGTTCTCTATATTCACGGGTCGGCGGCGAGCCGCATGCTCAACGAAGCAGGCACCGGGATCGCGCTGTGCGTCACGGTCACGCTGGTTGACGCACTGGTGCTCGCGCGCTCGGCATTTCATTCCTCGGTGAACTATCGCTCCGTGGTCATCCTGGGAAGTGCGGAGCCGGTGCCCGCTGGCGAGAAGCTCGCCGCACTCAAAACCATCTCGGACCACATCGTGCCGGGGCGCTGGGAAAGCCTGCGGGCCGTAAAACCCGCCGAGCTCGATCAGACCATGGTGCTGCAACTGGACATCGTCGAGGCTTCCGCCAAAATACGAACGGGCCCGCCGGTGGATGACGAGGAAGATTATGCGTTGCCGATCTGGGCGGGAACGCTCGATCTCGCGCCTTTGACCGCTACGCCCAATCCGGACCAGCGCCTGCCCGCGGGCTTGTCCGCCCCGGCGCATGTGATGCGCTATCGGCGCATCAAATCGTAACCACGAAGTAAACAGCGGCAGCGATGCCGCCTAGCAGCAACGCGGCCAGCCATGCATTGCCCTCGCGCCCGAAGGCATCCGGGTCAGCAAGACGCCCGCGGCCGGTAATCATCGGGACGATCAGATTGTCTTTCCTGCCGATCAGGTAGAACAATACCGCCAGGACGTGCAAGGCAATCAGCGACAGCAGAACTGCCGAATTGATCTCGTGCGCCAGGGTGGCAATTTCGCTGGCGCGGCCCGAAACGTATTTTGCAAGCGGGCCTTCCATCATCACATCGTCGTTGGCGAACAGGCCGCTGACGGCCTGCACCAGTAGGGAGCCCAGCATGGCCAGGACGCTCCATCCGCCGAGCGGATTATGGCCGCGATGGGGTGAGTACGACGCCCTGAACACGGATCGCGCGTAACGGACAACCGCGCCAGGGCCCCGCACGAAGTCCCGGAAGCGTGCATGCGTGCCGCCGAAACCCCCCCATGCGACGCGAAACAGCACCAGCGTGAGAATGGCGTAGCCGCCGCGCGCATGCCATTGCATCGCATTGCCGCCGATCGTTGCGGTCGTGATCTGCGCGATGACAAGCAACACGAGTGCCCAGTGGAACAGGCGCACGGGCAGGTCCCAAACTACGGCGTTATCTGCGCGTCTCGGGTCATCCATGGTCAAGCGCCGAGTTGGTCGGCCAGATCGAGAAAACTGTCACTGTTGTAGTCGAACGCGCGATCGGAAGCCAGGTCGGGCTTGACCCGAGGGCCGAACTCGCGGGGCCGGCGCACGAACGCGGTGCGCAACGCACAACGCTTCGCCGCGCGCAGATCGTCCTTGTGGGCGGCGACCAGCATGACCTCGCGCGGCTCGAGACCCAGCATCTTCGCCGCTCCCAGATAACTTTCGGGATCGGGTTTGTAATGCTGGAACATTTCCGCCGACAGGATGCAATCCCACGGCAATCCGGCGTTCTTGGCCATGTTGGTCAGCAAGGCCACATTGCCGTTGGAAAGCGTGGCGATCACGAATTTCTTCTTGAGCCGCCTGAGGCCGCGAACCGAATCCGGCCAAGGCGCGAGCCGGTGCCAGGCGCGGTTAAGTTCATCTTTCTCGGCTTCCTTGAGTTTGCCGATGCCGAATTGCTGCAACAGGTCGTCGAGGATCAACCGATGCAACGCATCGATGTTCATCCATGGCAACTGACCGGTGCGCACCTTGTGCATCGCGGGCTGATAGCCGGCGCGCCAGGCATCGGCGAATGCCGCCCAGTCGATGTCCAGCCGCTTGCGCTCGCCCAGTGCGTTGCCTTCCCGAATCAGGCTGCCGCGCCAGTCGACCACCGTTCCAAAAACATCGAACACCAAAGCGCGTACCTGCGGAGTTTTCATGGCCGGAATGGAGGGGGATGAAAGTGCGCGGAATTATACGGCCAGGCACCCGGCCCATAAGAATCGGCCCGCGAAGCACGTTCGCGGGCCGATCGTTGGCGTCAATCCCGGGGTCCCGGCGGCGCGGCAGGGGGCGCCATCGAGCGCTACTGTCCCATCGTGTACTTCAAACCGACCCAGAACGCGCGCGGCGCGCCGGCCGAACGGAACTGCTCCTCCGTCACGTTGCCGGCGTCGAAAGTCCGACCCGGGCCGTTGAAAAAGTTTTCGCCCAGAACGCCCAGGGTCTCGTAATCCTTGTCGAACAGATTGTGGATCCGCCCGAAGAATGAGAGTTGTTTGGTGTGCTGATAGCGCGCATCCAGGTTCACCAGCGTGTAGCCGGGAATCTTGCCGTTCGCATCCTGGTTGTTCTCGTCGCCGCGCGCATACTGCGACGAGAAGAACATGAGGTTACTGCCCACGGACACTGTTTCCGTCACGTCGTAGTCCGCGCGCAGTTTCACCGAGTGCGCCGGGATGCCTGGAATCTTGTCGCCGGATTCAACCTGGATGTCGCCGCCCCCGTTCGCCGATGAATTGCCCGGACTGTTCAGCACCAGCGACGATTCGAAGGTTGCCTCGACGTAGCCATAGTTGACTTGCAGACGCAGCTTGTCGAGGCGTCCATACGCGCCGAGTTCCAGTCCCTGACGGCGGGTGCGGCCGGCGTTATCGAAAAAGCCGGCGTTCACGGCACCGCCGCTGGAGATGAAAATGATGTCGTTGTTCAGATTCGTGCGATAAACGGCCGCACTCCAGCCGGCGTTTTCCGACCAGCGTCCGCGTGCCCCCAGTTCACCAGTCCTGGCCACGACTTTCTCCAGCGGTGGATCGGCCAGGAAGTTGTTCGGCAGGCGGCACGGCGCGGCCGGATCCGCGCACGTCAACTCGACAGGTGTTGGTGCGCGCATGCCCTCGCTGTAGGAAACATATGCGGTCAACGCAGGGGTCGGGGTGAAGTTCAGTCCCGCAGCCGGGCTGAAGCGCTGGAACGTATGGTCGCCGTTGAGGGCAGGCTCGAGTCCAGTGCGGTCATCGATGGTGATATTCGCCCAGTTGTAGCGGCCGGCCAGCGTGAGGTGCCAGCGCTCGCTGAAGGAGTACACGTCCATGAGATACAGACCGTAGTAGTCGCTCGTGGTATCGACATCGGTCTCCAGTTCGCTGATCCCGGTTCCCACCGTGCCGCGCGCCGGCGTGAAATCCGCTTCCTCTTCACTCTGCGAAAACCTTGTGCGGCCCAGATCGGCGCTGGCGCCCACGGTGAAATTGTTCTTTCTGCCGTTCAGATCGCCCAGCAGACTGAGTTGCAGCGAGCCGCCGTAACCGTCGGTTTCGATCTTGCTGCGGTCATTGATGGCCTGCGGTTCGCCGGATCCGATGCCACCGGCGCAGAGTCCGGGATTGTCCGCGGGATCCTCGCAATCATCGTTGACGTTGCTGCTGAAGTTGTCGTTGGTGTAACGACGGTAATAGACGTTGCCTGCGAGCAGCTTGTCGGAACTCAGAAAGTGACTGGCGCGCGCATTCAGGAAAACCACCTGGTTTTCGTTGCGGTCGGGCCACGTATATGCCTCCTTGCGCGTATCGAGCCAACTCCGTGGCAATGCCTGTGTGCCTTCGAGGGTATTGTCCGCGAGCATCAGGGAGACGTCGAGGTCTGTGTCTTCGCGCTCCCAGCCCACCTTGCCAAACACTGTCTTGAGCCGGCTCGGCGAGTAATCGCGCCAACCGTTCTCGTCCAGGAAATTGCCGGCCACGAACAGGTCGGTAGTTTCGCTGTGCGCGCCGTACTCGGCCTCGATGCCTTTGCGCCCCCATGAGCCGCCGGTCAGCGAGACCGAAGCGCCCGGGTATTGAAAGCCGGACTTGGTGTTCACCGACAGCGCAGCGCCGAGCGTGTTGAGTCCGAAGACCGGGTTGGATCCCGGGATCAGCGTGACGGTCGAGATGGCGTTCTGCGGAATCAGGTCCCAATTGACGACATCGCCGAACGGCTCATTCACGCGCACGCCGTCGACGAACACCGACAAACCCTGGGGTGTGCCGAGCAGCGGCGAAGCGGCCAGGCCGCGGAAATTGACGTCCGGTTGAAACGGATTGTTTTGGCCGTGGTTGAGCGTGACGCTGCCGAGGTTGTTGTCGAGATACTCGGACAGGTCGAGGGTCTTCTGACGCTGAATATCGGGGCCCGTTGTGACCTGGACGTTCGCGGGCACCCGGTTGACCGGCACTCCGATGCCCATGATCGGGGTCGTGCCGATGACTTCGACGGTCGGCGCCTCCAGCTCGGTAGCCGGATTGTCTGCTGCACCGGCGAACTGAGCATCGAGGACTACACTTACAGCCACTGCGAAACATGCCCCGATTAGCGGGCGAGTGCGAACCAGCATCTTGCTTCCCCTCTTGATTGTTGTGTTTTAGTAACGGTTTGGCAGTCTACCGCTGTCACGGACTAACGGGGTGCAGGCCTGCGGGGCACAGGCCGTTTCCACGGGCATGTCGGGAAAAATTCCCGGCTCCAGCCGATTCATGAATGAGAGTGGGCAAGTTTTACTTGTTCGCCGGGGGGATTGCGCTATAAAGTTTTGTGTTGTTCAGCCCAACCCTGCGCCTTGATGAATCACCGCCAGAGTGGAGTGCGTGCCATGGCCGGCGCCGCGCCGCCTTCCGTGCGCCGCGACTTGTTCGTAGTCGCGGCCGTTACCTTGCTGACGTTCGTGCTGTCGAGCGCGCTGCAGGTGCATGAATGGATTGAATCGCTCACCGGACCGCATGAGGCCTATCAACTCGACGAACTGCCCATGGCGATCCTGGCCATGGCGGTCGCCCTGGCGTGGTTCTCGTGGCGCAGATCGAAGCAGGTCATGGAACAGGTGGAATTGCGTCGCGCCAGCGAAGCACAATACCGCATGCTGTTCATGGAAAACCTGGCGGGCAATCTGGTGGCATCGGAAGACGGCACCATCAAGCTCGCGAACCCTGCGGCGGCGTCGATGCTGGGGTTTTCTTCACCCGCCGAGTTGAACGGGCGCTGCTTGGCCGAATTCTACGTCGATCGCGCTCAGTGGGCTGAGCACCGGCATGTGCTATCCGGCGGCGGCAAGGTCGAGATGCAGTCGCTCAAACTCCAGCGCGACGATGCAAGGCCGGTGCAGGTCGCCGCTAAACTGTCCGCACAGCGCTCAGCGGCGCACGGATCGGAACTGCACGTGTACGTTGCGGATATCACCGAGGTGACGACCATGCAGGCCGAGCTTGCCAGGGCGCTGGAGGAAAACCGGCGTCTGTCGCAGCGCTCCATGCAGGTGCAGGAAGAAGAGCGGCGCAGCCTCGCGCGCGAGCTGCACGATGAATTGGGCCAAAGCCTCAACGCGATCAAGGTCGATGCCGTAACCATTCGCGATGACAGCCAAAACGCGCCTGAAGTGCAACGCAGCGCCCGGTCGATCATCGAAGTGTCGGGCCAGGTTTACGATGTTGTGCGCAGCCTCACGCAGCGGCTGCGTCCGGTTGCCTTGGATGAACTGGGGCTGCGTAGCGCGATCGAATATGGCATCGAGCAATGGCAGCGCCGTCATGTCGCCATTCGTTGCCGCTTCGAAGCCTCGGGAGAACTCGAGGGGCTGAGCGAGCAGGTGAACATTACACTGTATCGACTCGCGCAGGAGTGTCTTACCAATGTTGCCAAACACGCACAGGCCTCGCAGGTTACCATCGCCCTGTCGCGCGTGGCGGTCGGCGATGAAGGCGCCGGACAGATCCGCTTCAGCTGCGAAGACAACGGACGCGGCTTCGACCTCGGCTTACGCCGCGAGGGTCTCGGTCTTGTCGGATTGCGTGAACGCGTTGAAGCGCTGGGCGGCCAATTCGAGCTGGAAAGTGCGCCCGGCACGGGGATGCGCGTGCGCGCCCTGATTCCTGTGAAAGCCGGAAAATGAGCGAGTCGCCGTTCGCCCCCGTACGCGTCATGCTGGTCGACGATCATGCAGTCGTACGCGAAGGCTATCGGCGCCTGCTCGAGCGCACGCAGGATATTTCCGTGGTGGCTGAAGTTGCCAGTGGCGAGGAGGCTTACCGCCTTGCTTGCGAGATGCAACCCGACGTTACGGTCATGGACATCAATCTGCCGGGCATGGGGGGCATCGAGGTGGTGCGGCGCCTCGTCGTCCGCCTGCCGCAAGCCAAGGTCCTGATGTTCAGCATGCACGAAGACACGCTTTTCTCCTCGCGCGCGCTACAAGCCGGCGCACGCGGCTACGTCACCAAGTCCGCGGCGCCCGAGGTTCTCGTGGAGGCCGTGCGGCTGGTTGCACAGGGCAAGCTGTACATCAGCCATGCGATGGCACAGGAACTGGCCATGCAGATGCTGCCCGGCCGGGAGAATCCGATCGATGCGCTCTCGGCGCGCGAGTTCGAGGTATTTCGTCTGCTTGTCGCCGGCCATGCGCTGCCGGAAATCTCCAGGATTCTCTCGCTGTCCTACAAGACGGTGGCCAACTACCAATCTACTATCAAGCACAAGCTCGACGTGAGCAACACGGCCCAGGTGGTGCGCATCGCGCTGAGCCATGGCCTGCTCGATAGCGGCGCGAGCACAGGCCCTACGGGCAGTGACCCCAAGTAGAGGAAGGCACGTCCGCGAACGAGAAGTTGATGCGGCGCAATGCGCGCGCCGGGGTGCCCAAACACGCTCGACGCGTTAAACTGCGTCATGAACGATCAAGGCCCGGCGCGCCAGTGCCGCGCACACAATCGAGTGACTCGTCGCATGCGGCGCTGCGAGCGCCCACGGATGCTGATCCAGCGCCCGTCACTGCAAAAACCATGAGGAGAAGGTGGTGAACACTGCATTTCAGCGGGCGCGGCATCCGTGAATCGCACGCTGGTCCTCAACGTGGTTGGCCTGACGCCAGCCTTGCTGGCCCATGCGCCGAATCTTGCCGCGCTGGCCAGGCAGGGCAGCGCACGGGCGCTGACAACTGTCACGCCGGCGGTGACGACCACGGTGCAGTCGACGATGCTCACCGGATCATTGCCCCGCGATCACGGCATCGTCGGCAACGGCTGGTATTTCCGCGAATTGTCAGAAGTCTGGCTCTGGCGCCAGTCCAACCGTCTGGTCGCGGGAGAGAAGGTCTGGGACGCCGCGCGCCGTCGTGATCCCGCCTTTACCTGCGCCAAGCTGTTCTGGTGGTACAACATGTACTCCACCGCGGATATCGCGGTAACGCCGCGTCCCATGTATCCGGCGGACGGGCGCAAATTGCCGGACATCTATACGCATCCGCCGCAACTGCGCGAGGCGCTGCAGCGCTCATTGGGCGAGTTTCCGCTGTTTCGATTCTGGGGGCCGGCTGCCGATATCGTGTCCACGCGCTGGATCGGCCAGTGCGCCTTGCAAGTCATGCGCGAGAGCAATCCGACCTTGACGCTGGTCTACCTGCCGCATCTCGATTACAACCTGCAACGCCTGGGCCCCAGGCATCCCGATATCGCGGACGATGTCGCCCAGGTCGATGCCGTCTGCGGCGAACTCATCCATGCGGCGCAACGCGCGGGCATGCACGTCGTGGCCTTGTCCGAATACGGCA
Source organism: uncultured bacterium (assembly GCA_965233135.1). Classification (GTDB taxonomy): domain Bacteria; phylum Pseudomonadota; class Gammaproteobacteria; order Burkholderiales; family JACQAP01; genus JACQAP01. The sequence goes on from CBDDRM010000001.1 coordinate 26,574, forward strand.
TTACCGAAGTTTCCCGACCGGTGCACATCAACCGCGCGCTGCGCGAGGCGGGGTGGTTGCGCACGCGCGACGAGCTCGGGCGCGATCAGCTCGATGCGGGCGCCTCCGAAGCGTTCGCCGTGGCCGACCATCAGGTCGCGCACGTCTACGTGGCACGCCCGGAACTCGTCGAAAAGGTCGCCGCCGTGCTGCGCGCATTACCCGGTGTCGAGCGGATACTGGATGAGCAGGGCAAACGCGAACTGGGCCTGGACCATCCGCGTTCCGGTGAACTTGTAGCCATTGCGCGAGCTGACAGCTGGTTCACGTATTATCATTTTCTCGATGACGCACGTGCCCCCGATTACGCGCGCACGGTCGATATCCATCGCAAGCCGGGTTATGACCCCGTCGAGCTGTTTCTCGATCCCGCGCTGCCGCTGGTCAAGGCGCGTATCGCCTGGAAAGTGGCGCGAAAAAAACTCGGCTTTCGCTATCTCATGGATGTGATTTCACTGGACGCCTCGCTGGTCAAAGGATCCCATGGCCGTCCGACCGACAATCCCGATGACGGTCCCATCTTCATCACGTCCGCGGCCGAGCTGCTCGGCGAAGGACCGGTGGCCGCCACGGATGTGAAGCGCCTGCTGCTCGAGCATGTTTTTTCCGTGCGCAAGCCCCTGCAGAAAGTGGAAGTGGCAGCATGACCCCGGAACAACTTCTGCGCCACTGGCTCGATGCACGGCTGCCTGCCGAGGCCCGTGCGTGGCTGGCATCCGCGGCGGCCAAGGTGCGCAGTGGCACGGACACCGAACTGTATCGGTCCATCAGCTTCGTGACGCGAAAGATCGGCAAAGCGGACCTTGCGCTGGGACCGGCCGAACTGGACCAGGCGGCGCAGGCAAGGGCACAGTGGAATCCGTCCGACTGGAGCCTGGACCAGGCGGCGCGTATCTACCTGCTGCTCGTGGCTGCTGCCGACGAGTCGCAATTTCTGCGACGGCTGGACCAGTTGTGCAATACGGCCGATGTCGGCGAACTGGTGGCGTTTTACCGGGGCTTGCCGTTGTATCCGGACCCCCCTGGCTTGGTGTTGCGCGCAGCCGAAGGCGTGCGCACCAATATGAAAGCCGTCTTCGAAGCGGTCGCGCACCGTAATCCGTATCCTGCCGAGCAGTTGTCCGAGCCAGCCTGGAACCAGATGGTGCTCAAGGCGTTATTCATCGGCAGTTCGCTGCATCCCATCATCGGGCTGGACCGGCGGGCCAATCCTGCGCTGGCGCGGATGTTGTGCGACTATGCCCACGAGCGCTGGGCCGCGGGGCGCCCGATCAGCCATGAATTGTGGCGTTGTGTCGGCCCGCACGCGAAAGGCGATATGCTGCGCGACCTGGAGCGCGTCATCGAGAAGGGAACCGACCCCGAACGGGCTGCGGCGGCACTGGCACTGGACAGTTCTTCCGACCCGGCCGCGACGGGACTGTTGCGAGCGTATCCTGAACTTTCGCGCGCCGTGGTCGAACGCACGGTGAGCTGGCAAACGCTGATCCAGCCCGGCGTTTAACGATTAACTGGAGGCAAGAATGCGATTCATCGATCCACATATTCACATGAGCGCGCGAACTACCGACGACTATGAGCGTATGGCCGCCGCCGGCATCGTAGCGCTCATCGAACCGGCATTCTGGCTGGGCCAGCCGCGCACCCAGGTCGGCAGCTACATCGACTATCTGTCGAGCCTGGTGGGCTGGGAACGCTTCCGGGCCGCGCAATTCGGCATCCGTCACTATTGCACCATCGGCTTGAACAGCAAGGAAGCCAACAACGAGGCGCTTGCGGAACAGGTGCTGGAGATTCTGCCCCGCTACCTGGTCAAGGAGGGGGTCGTGGCGGTAGGCGAAATCGGCTACGACGACCAGACGCCAACCGAGGACAAGTATTACCGCGCGCAGCTGGCGCTTGCCAAGGAGTTCGAAATGCTGGTGCAGGTGCATACGCCGCACCGCGACAAGAAAAATGGCACGCTGCGCAGCATGGACGTCGCCGAAGAAATGGGCGTCAAGCCCGAGCAGGTGGTGATCGATCACAACAACGAGGAAACCGTGCAGGACGTGCTCGATCGCGGTTTCTGGGCCGCGTTCACGATCTATCCCAATACCAAGATGGGCAACGAACGCATGGTTGAAATTGCGCGCAAGTACGGCTCCGAACGCATTTTCATCGACTCCAGCGCGGACTGGGGCGTGTCCGATCCGCTGGCGGTTCCCAAAACAGCCCGGCTGATGCTGGATCGCGGCATCGCCGCGAAAGACGTCGAGGCGATCTGCTATGGCAACGCGCTCAAGGCGTTTGGCCAGAGTGGACAGATGCAAGAGGGGCATTGGCTCAATCCCGCCCCGATCGATCAGCGCGTGCTGTTCGAGGGCAACTCGGTGCTGCGCGGTCAGGCGCCCCGCGTGGGCGAGTCCGCTGGCGCGGGCCTGAGTGATTCGATCGTATTCAAGTAACATTGCCTGTCTGTCAAGCGAGGAAGCCGATGAGCGTGGAACTGGTCAAACCCGGCGCCGATCACGGACCCGAAGCGGTCTACCACCAGGAATTTTCGGTACGATACGACTACCCCGTGCATTTCACCGAGCACCTGTTCGCGCGCAACAACCCGGTGTTTGCGCAATCGATCGCCCGACGCGAACCCACCAAGCGCCACCGCATCGTGGTATTCATCGATGCCAATGTCGCGGCGAGCTGGCCTGCGCTGGTGCATGACGTGGCAGCTTACGCGGAAGCGTACGCGGATGCGCTCCAGCTGGTCGGCAGACCAGAAGTACTGGCGGGCGGCGAGCATGTCAAGAACGATCCCGCGATCGTGAGCACGTTGCAGCGCCGGCTGGTCGAGCTCAATATCGATCGGCACGCCTTCGTTGTCGGTATCGGCGGCGGCGCCTTTCTGGATCTGATCGGTTTCGTCGCGGCCACCACGCACCGCGGCATTCGCCATGTGCGGGTGCCGACCACGGTGCTGGGGCAGAACGATTCGGGCGTCGGCGTCAAGAACGGCATCAACGCGTTCGGCATGAAAAATCTGCTCGGCAGCTTTGCACCCCCGTTCGCGGTATTGAACGATGCCGATTTCCTGCGCACCTTGCATCCGCGCGACAAGATCGCCGGCATCGCCGAGGCCGTGAAGGTCGCGCTGATTCGCGACGCGTTGTTCTTCGAGTGGCTGGAAGGCAATGCCGATGCCTTGCGGGACTGTGCGCCGGCCGCCATGGCGCGCATGATTCGCCGCTGCGCGGAGCTGCACATGCGCCAGATTGCGCACGGTGGCGATCCGTTCGAAGCCGGCAGTGCGCGCCCGCTGGATTACGGGCATTGGTCCGCGCACAAGCTCGAGGGCCTCACCGCGCACGAGCTCAGACACGGCGAAGCCGTTGCCATCGGCCTGGCGCTCGATGCGCGCTATTCCGTGCAGCTCGGCATGCTGGCGGCAGGGGGCGAGGAGCGGGTGTACAAATTGCTCAAGCGGCTGGGCTTTTATCTATGGCACCCGGCCATGGAGACGCGCGATGAACAGGGTAACTTGCTGCTGTTGCGGGGCATCGAGGAGTTTCGCGAACATCTGGGCGGCGAACTGACCATTACCTTGCTGCGCGAGCTCGGCCGTGGCGAGGAAGTTCATGCAATGGACAATAACGAAATCCTTCGCGCCATGGCGTGGCTGCGCCGCAAGGAAACCGGGTTGTGAGAATCGGCGGGGACGGCGCTCATCTGACCTATTGCAGCAATATCCATCCCGGTGAAAGCTGGGCGGAGGTGCGTGCGAACCTCGAGCGCTATTTTCCGGCAGTGCGCGACCGGGTTGCTCCCGGCGCAACGTTCGGGATCGGCCTGCGTTTATCTGCGCGCGCGGCTCGTGAATTGGGCAGTGGCGGCGCCCTTGCAGAGTTCCGCGATTTCCTGGCTCGCAAGAACCTGTACGTGTTCACCATCAACGGTTTCCCCTATGGGCCGTTTCACGGTACGCGAGTGAAGGAGGAGGTCTACCTTCCCGATTGGCGCGACGAGGAACGCTTGCGCTACACGAACGAACTGGCGGAGTTACTGGTGCAGCTGCTCCCCGATGGCGTCGACGGAAGCATCAGCACTGTCCCGGGCGCATTCAAGCCGGCGATGCAGGATCGCAGCGACGTGGAGCGCATTGTCGCAAACCTGGTGCGCCATGTCGCCAGGCTCGTGGAGATCAAGCGTCGCAGCGGGCGCCATATCGCGCTGGCCATCGAGCCCGAGCCGCACTGTTTCCTGGAGACGATCGACGAAAGCGTGCGTTTTTTCCGCGAGCAATTGTTCAGCACCGAAGCCGCCGTTCGGCTGGCAGGACTCACCGGACTGGACGACCGCGCGGCAGCACGCGCACTGCGCGACCATCTCGGCCTGTGCCTGGACCTGTGCCATGCGGCAGTCGAGTTCGAAGACGCGCAGGCATGCATTCGGGAGCTCCAAGATGCCGGAATAAGTGTGACGAAGCTGCAGATCAGCGCGGGGCTGCGCCTGCCGGCGCTGACGGCACGCGCGGTGAATGCACTCAAGCAGTTCGACGACCCGGTCTATCTTCATCAGGTCGTCGAACAGGGACCCAACGGCATCCGGCGTTATGCCGACTTGCCGGAGGCGATTGCGACGGTCTCAGGCGAAGCCGACGGACGCGAATGGCGGGTGCACTGCCATGTTCCTATTTTCATGGACGACCTCGGTTCTTTTTCTTCGACGCGCGCCTTTATCAGCGACGTGCTGGGCATTCATCGCAAGCAGCGGATTTCCCCGCATCTGGAAGTCGAGACGTATACCTGGAACGTGCTGCCGGAGCATTTGCGCGCAGGCGGCATGGAGCAGGCGATCGCGCGCGAACTCAACTGGGTCAGAGAAACGCTCGCATGAGGCGCCGGGATCCGACATGAAACTGTCTGTAGCGCTGAAGCTCGGGCGCGTGTCCAATCTGCCCACGGTCTGGACCAACGTGCTGACCGGAACGGCGCTCGCCGGGGCCGCCGCGGTGGACCTGCGCCTGCTCATCTTGCTGGTCTCGCTGTCGCTGTTCTATACGGGGGGCATGTTCCTCAACGACGCATTCGATCATGGGTTCGACGCGAAGGCACGCCCGGAGCGCCCGATACCATCCGGGCAGGTCAGTGCAGTCCAGGTGCACACGTTCGGCTTTGGCATGATGGCCCTCGCTCTCGCGTTGCTGGCCTGGGCCGGCTATGGTTTCGCTCCTTTTCCGCAATGGCTGCCGGTTCTGGCCGGCCTGGCGCTGGCAGCGGCGATCGTGTTCTACAACTGGCATCACAAGAACAATCCGCTGAGCCCGCTGGTCATGGGGGTGTGCCGGATGCTGATCTATGTGACCGCGGCATTGGCGGTCTCAACAATTCTTCCCAATGAAGTGAGCATCGCGGCCCTGGTTCTGCTGTGCTATCTGATCGGGCTTACGTACGCTGCAAAGAAAGAGCATCTGGGACGGCTGGAGAATATCTGGCCGCTCGCGTTTCTGGCTGTGCCGCTGGTCTATGGGGTGTTCCTCGCACTGAGTCGCCCGACCGTATGGTTGCCGCTGGTGCTTCTCGCCGCATGGGCGCTTTACGCGCTGTGGCTCCTGCGCCGGCGCAAGCCCGGCGATGTGCCACGCGCGGTCGTCAGCCTGATCGCGGGGATCGCGCTTGTGGACGCGATGCTGCTCGCCGGCGCCGGTGCCGAAGCGATGGCAGGGTGGGCGATCGCGGGCTTCGTCATGACCCTGGCGTTACAGCGGTGGGTAACAGGTACCTGATCCCAGTTCTCATTCTGCAAGAATGCCGAAGAATCATTGGTGACACGCGTTTCCCGCGTTGCGTGCACCCGCCGGTTGCGGCCAAGCCGGAGCGCCGCTACTGCGCATCGGCCGTTAAACTGCGCGGCGCGGTAAAACGGGAAAAAATCACAGTCTGGCGGGGAGACATGCCTCTCGTCGACGCGCGAAGCTGTCCGTAACATGCGTATCGCCAGCCGCCTTGCGATTGAACAAATCTTCTGGCGGTTCGCGTTTCATCTACCTCTCGCTTCTGCCGGGCCCCGTGGCCCGGCTTTTTTTTGGCTCGACATGTTCATGGGCCGGGAACCGGGTTGCATCCGAAGTCCGGTAAACTGTCGACGCAAGGATGCCCAGGTGTCTGTTCGTGCGCACCATCCGAGGGCTTACAGGAGGTGACTTAATGATCGATGAGAAAATCAAGGTAAGGATTACCGAAACAGGACAGATCATCGAAGTGGTCGTATTGAGCAAGCGTGCCGAACGCATCCAGATCGTGCTGGGCGAAGGGATTCATAATGTCAAATGCGATCTGTCGCCAACACGTAACGGCATGAGCTACGCCGGCAGCGCCATGGGTCGTGAACTCATTTACGAGCGCAGCCGCGAACAGGTTCAGGCGGATATCGACCGGGTCAATCCCGCATTGAGAAAATCCCGCTGAGTACGGCGGGTTGCGCGACGTCGATGCGCTGGGCTAGTCATGGTCACGATTCTTGCTGTTGCCTTGGTTTTAGTATTCCTGTTTCTGGCTTGCGTCCACTTTTATTGGGCACTGGGCGGGCAGGTTGGGCGCCTGGGTGCTATTCCGGAGTTGCGCGGCGCGCCGGCCTATGTACCCGGGCGCCTGTCCATGTTGCTCGCGGCCGGAGCGTTCGGGGCCTGCGCCGCACTGGTCGGCGCCGCGGCCGGTTTCCTCGAAACACCGCTCCCGCCGTTACTGATCCGGCGGCTGTGTTTCGCGCTGGCGCTGCTTTTCGTTTTACGCGCGATCGGCGATCTGCGTCTGATCGGATTCTTCAAAAAGGTACGTGGCAGCCGGTTCGCCTGGCTGGACTCGACGGTCTATTCCCCGTTGTGCGTCGTGCTGGCTGCGGGCGTATTTGTCGTGGGCTGGAGTGCCGCGCTGTAACCAATGCCGCGGGGCCGCGAGCGGTCGGGCCGCATGCCGGTTGCTCCTGGATAGAGTCATGTTCCGCACGAGTCGATGCTCGGTTAGAATTGCTGCGTAGAATGCGCACCACAGAAGACGTTCAATCCGCCGCGCCTATGGAGCCTGGCGATCGAGGAGAAAAAACATGGCAACCAAATCCAAATCCAGAAACAGTTCCAGAAAAGATCCGGCGAAGCTGCGCTCCCGCCAGTGGTTCGCCAATCCGGGCAACCCCAATATGACGGCGCTGTACCTCGAGCGCTACATGAACTGGGGACTGAAGCGCGAAGAACTCCAGGCTGGAAAGCCGATTATCGGCATCGCGCAATCGGGCTCCGACCTGTCGCCATGCAATCGCCACCATCTCGAACTCGCGCATCGCGTGCGCGAAGGCATCCGCGAAGCCGGCGGCATCGCTTTTGAATTTCCCGTGCATCCCATCCAGGAAACAGGCAAGCGCCCCACGGCGGCTCTCGACCGAAACCTCTGCTATCTGGGTCTGGTGGAAACGCTCTACGGCTATTTCATCGACGGGGTCGTGCTGACGACGGGCTGCGACAAGACGACCCCGGCGCAACTCATGGCCGCCGCCACGGTCGATATCCCCGCGATCGTGCTCTCTGGCGGGCCGATGCTCAACGGGTGGTTTCATGGCCAGCGTACCGGATCGGGTACCATCGTGTGGAAAGCGCGCGAACTGCTGGCGGCGGGCGAAATCAACGACGAAGAGTTCATCGATCTGATTGCTTCCTCGGCGCCTTCGCCGGGACATTGCAATACCATGGGCACGGCATCGACCATGAATTCTCTGGCCGAAGCACTGGGCATGTCCTTGCCGGGCAGCGCGGCGATCCCTGCGCCGCACAAGGAGCGCGCGGTCAACGCGTATGAAACCGGCAAGCGCATCGTGGAGATGGTTTGGGAAGACCTGCGCCCGTCGAAAATCATGACACGCGAAGCCTTCGAAAACGTCATCGTCGTCAATTCCGCGATCGGTGGCTCGACCAATGCCCCGATTCACTTCAATGCCATCGCGCGCCACATCGGCGTGAAGCTCGACAACAACGACTGGGAAAAGATCGGCTACGACATCCCGCTCCTGGTGAATCTGCAACCGGCGGGCGAATACCTGGGCGAGGAATATCACCGCGCCGGCGGTGTGCCGGCGGTCGTCAGCGAGCTCATCAAGGCAGGCAAGATCCGCAAGAACACGCTCACGGTCAACGGCAAGTCGCTTTACGACAACTGCAGGAAAGCGTCAGTCGACGATGTGAACGTAATCTGGCCGTACAAGCAGCCGATGAAAAAAGCGGCCGGGTTCCTGAATCTCAAGGGCAACCTGTTCGACAGCGCGATCATGAAGACCAGCGTGATCTCGGATGCCTTCCGCGATCGTTACCTGTCCAACCCGAAGGATCCGAATGCCTGGGAAGGGCGCGCGATCGTGTTCGACGGGCCGGAGGATTATCATCACCGCATCGATGACCCGAAACTCAAGATCGACGATAACTGCATGCTGTTCGTGCGCGGCACCGGCCCTAAAGGCTATCCGGGCGCAGCCGAAGTGGTCAACATGCAACCGCCGGCCAAACTGATCAAGCAGGGCATCACGGAATTGCCTTGCATCGGCGATGGCAGGCAGTCCGGCACCTCCGGTTCTCCATCGATTCTGAACGCCTCTCCGGAGGCGGCCAGTATGGGCGGCCTTGCCATTCTCAGGACAGGTGATCGTGTGCGCATTGACTTGAACAAGCGCACGGCGAACATTCTCATCAGCAAAACCGAATATGCCCGGCGCATGAAAGCGCTGGAAAGAGCGGGCGGCTTCAAGTCCCCAGCCAGCCAGACGCCGTGGCAGGAGATGCAGCGCGGCATGGTCGATGAGCTGTCGCAAGGCATGGTGCTCAAGCCCGCCGTAAAGTACCAGCGCATTTCGACGAGCAAGGGCACGCCAAGAGACAACCACTGAACGAGAGCGACCATCACGACGGCGATGCGGCCTGCCACTGCAAAAATGGGGCACGTCGCGAAGGCGTGCGTCTTTTTGACCGTCGCGGGAAGCGGGTCGCTGGTCTGCTCCGGCGTCTCACATGCGTTCCGGGACTGGCGCGTTATTGATGACGGCCAGTCCCTAGACCGATGATTGGAGCCTCCCATCCCGGCATGGACGCAAAGCAGGCGGCAAGGCTGCGCCGCTTTCTGATCGCTCTTCCGGTTTATGCAGTGATGGGATCGTTGTTGTACCTGGCGCACGCCGCGGGATTGATCCGCGGGGAGCCGGTCATGGCGGCCATCGGCGCCATGGTCGCGGTTAATGCCGGTTTGTATCTGGCGTTTCGCAGCGGGCTCAATCTGCGGTTTCACGACCCAAGCCTGACCTGGCTGCAGATTTTCCTCGCCAGCACGATTCTGCTTTACGTCGTGTATCACTTCGATCGCGAGCGCAATTTTGCGCTGATGATGTGTCTTGTCATCTTCGTGTTCGGTGCGTTCCGGTTCACCGTGCGCCAGTTTCTGGCCGCGACTTTGCAGTTCCTCGCCGGTTTCGGACTCGTCATTTATCTGCTGCTGCGCTTCAGACCGGAATACGCCGACCCTTACCTTTTGGTCCTGCAATGGATCGCACTGGCGACCGTGCTGCCGTGTTTCGCGCTCATCGGCGGCATGCTCAGCGAATTGCGCCGGAAAGTTCGGCAAAGTAACGAGGAACTGAGTTCCGCGCTGGCCACAGTGCAGCGGGCCGACAAGGAAACCCGGGAGAGTGAGACCAGATTTCGCAATACTTTCGATTTCGCCTCGATCGGCATGGCCATCGTAGCGCTCGATGGCAAGTGGTTACAGGCGAACAAGGCATTGTGCGAGTTGCTCGGGTATACAGAGCCGGAACTGAAGCAGCGCTCGTTTCAGGATGTCACGCACCCGGAAGATCTGGCGTCGGACCTCGGGCAGGTGGCAAGAGTCCTCGGCGGGGAGATCGGCACTTATCAGATGGAGAAGCGCTATGTGCACAAGGATGGGCACTTCGTGTGGGCGCTGCTGAATGTGTCCCTGGTCCGCGACGGAGCCGGAGTTCCGGTCCAGTTCATTGCCCAGATTCAGGACATCACCGCGCGCAAGTGCGCGGAACAGGCGCTGAGGGAGAGCGAGGAGCGGTTCCGGTCCACTTTTGATCATGCCTCGGTCGGCATCATGCATACCTCGCTTGATCGGCGCATTCTGGTGTTGAACCAGAAGTTCTGCGAAATGGTCGGCTACACCGCTGAAGAACTGCAGCAGGGCACGGTGCGAAAAATTCATCATCCCGACGACTCCGACGCGGACCAGCCGCTGGAGAAACAGTTACTCGCGGGCGAGATCGAGAATTTCTCGTTCGAGAAGCGCTACATTAGAAAGAACGGCAGCGTGTTCTGGGCAAATCGTACCGTCTCTCTGGTGCGCGATGCGGCCGGGAAACCGCTGTATTTCATCCGCGTGATCGAGGATGTCTCCGCGCGCAAGGATGCGGAAGAGAAGCTGTTGCACATGGCCCATTTCGATCCATTGACGGACTTGCCCAACCGCGCGATGTTCCACGACCGCCTGACACAGGCGCTGGTGCAGGCGCAACGGCGCAACGAGCGCGTAGGCGTCATGTTTCTGGACCTCGATCATTTCAAGGACGTCAACGACACGCTCGGGCATGCCATGGGAGACCTATTGCTGCAGAAGATGGCGCACCGGCTGACCGTGACCGTGCGCCCCGGTGATACGGTGGGACGGCTGAGCGGTGACGAGTTTGGCATCATTCTGGGGGATTTGCGCAGCCCGGAGGATGCGAGCCTGGTAGCGCAGAAAATTCTCAAGGCGCTGACGTCGCCGTTTCGCCTGAATGAGCAGGATCGCACTGTGACGACCAGCATCGGCATCAGCCTTTATCCGGATCACGGAACAGACAATGACACGCTCGTCAAAGCGGCGGATGCGGCTATGTACGAGGCCAAGGATAAAGGGCGGAATACCTTTGCATTCTTCAAGGGCGAGGCGGGTGGCGGGAGCGAGACGAGAGAAGGACGGGTTCGATTGCCGCGCAATGCGCGCTGACGAACGAGTCCGGCGCAACGCACTATCAGGCCGGTGACGGTTCGCCGGTTACGTCGGATCGGGCTAAAATGGTTTTGGAGAAGCAACCGGAGCGAAGTGTATAGCCCATGCGAAACGTGGCCCTGGCTGCATTGCTTGTTCTGTTCCCGATCTCAGGGCTGGCCGACGACGAATCCGACATTGTCACCGGTTGCCTGATGTCGAACGCCGAATTCGGCAATGAGATGGCACAGATCTGTATCGAGGAAAACAAAGCCGCCCGCGCAGAGGTCCAGCGCTATCCCGAGCAGTACAAGAGCATCGTCGATCGTTGCACCCGGCGCAAACTCGCAGGGTGGGGCATCGTCAAGAAATGCATTGACGACGATATCGCTTCCCTGCCTGTCCTCGAAACTTACGCGAGGGAACACGCGCCGCTGCTGCAACGCTGTCAGAATGAGTTCTGGGGGCGTGAAGTGTCGAGAATAAGGCTCTGTGTCGAACATGCGCTCAAGGCGCAGGAGCCTTCGGGTGACAAATGAAGCGCGACCCACGGCCATTTGCCGCACAGCCTGATGCGGCGCATGCGGTCGAACCGGCGGGTTCTGCCACCGTCGGACGGCCTCTTGGCTTTGCTTGGGAGATGGTCGCTTCGGGATTTTCCAGGCCGGTGTGACATCGTCAATGCCCGGAGTGCCTGCCATAGCGAATCCGATACACGTAAATAACTGATGGTTCTGTGGCAGGCGCCATCACGGCTTGCTTTGTCCAACGCCGCACTCGCGACCAGCGACAGGATGGCAAACCGCGCTTCATCGCTGCGCCCGTTCGCATTCGTGATGGACCGTCCCCGTCCTGAAGGTCATGCACGGACCTGCGGCAGTCCGGACTTGGCGTGCAGCCTTTTCGCCACGAGCAAAAACAGAGGCTGAGCGCGACGCTCGGCCGTCAAGTCCTTGTCGGATTGCGGGACGATTCCAGAAGCCGGACGCATCCGATGGCATCCCCAAATGTCTTGAAGTAATTTTCCCGGCCGACCAGATCGATGATGCGCGCCTTGGCTAGCTTTGCCTCGACACGCGCATTGGCGCCCGTCAGGAGCACACGCACGCCGCGTTTCTGCAGGTCGGTAATGGCTTCCTCCAGCGTTTGCAGGCCGGTGATGTCGATGAACGGCACCCAACGCAGCCGGATGATGACGATCCGCGGATCGGTATGCGTGCTGGCCAGGGCCCGCTCGAAGTTTTCCACTGCGCCGAAAAAGAACGGTCCTTCCACCGCGTAGATCACCACGTCATGCGGGAGGGAAGTAAAGCCCTGATGAGCGAACTCCCGTTGCAGTTCGGGTTCGCCGATTTGCTGCACCTCCACGCTGGATGCCATGCGTCGCAGGAAGTGAAGGGTCGCAAGTATGACGCCGATGTTCACGGCGACGACCAGATCCACAAAAACCGTCAGCCCGAATGTCACGAGCAGGATTACCGTGTCGGCACGGGGCGCCCGCTCGATCATCTTCATGAAATGTCTGGCCTCGCTCATGTTCCACGCAACCACGAACAGGATGGCCGCGAGTGCGGCAAGCGGGACGTGCATGGCCAGCGGGGCCAGGAACAGCACGATCACCACCAGCGTGCACGAGTGCACGATTCCCGCCAATGGGCTGGTGCCGCCGTTGCGGATGTTGGTGGCCGTCCTCGCGATTGCGCCGGTGACGGCAAAACCGCCGAACAGCGGCGTGGCCATGTTGGCAATGCCCTGTCCGATCAGTTCCTGATTCGAGTCATGCCGGGTACCGGCCATGCCGTCGGCGACGACAGCAGACAGCAGGGATTCGATCGCCCCGAGCATGGCGATGGTGAAGGCCGGGCCGATGAGTTCGATCACGCGCGCGGCCGTGATTTCTGGCCAATGCAGGGCGGGCAACCCCTGTGGGAGGCCGCCAAAGGTGCTGCCGATGGTGGCCACCTTCTCGAACTGAAAAATCGACTGCAAGACCGTCGCCACCACCAGGGCCACCAACGGGCCGGGAACGCGCTTGAATCCCGGCAATCTGGGCGCGAAGATCACGAGCAGCAGCGCAAGCAATGCGAATGAAGTGGTGATCGGCTCGAATTGTGGCAATGCCTGCGCGAGTTGCCAAACCTTCTCGTGGAAGTGCTGCGCCTGGACGTCCGGCAGGCCGAAGAAATCCTTCCATTGCCCGACCCATATGATGACGCCAATGCCCGCGGTGAAACCGACGATCACCGGATCGGGGATGAACTTGATGATGGTGCCCAGGCGCGCAATGCCCAGCAGCAGGAGCATCAGCCCGGCCAGCAAGGTGGCAATCTGCAATCCGTCAATGCCGTGCTTGGCCGTGATGCCCGCGAGAATGACGATGAACGCGCCGGTCGGGCCGGCGATTTGCAGTCGGCTGCCGCCCAGACAGGCGACGACGAAACCGCCGACGATGGCCGAGTACAGGCCGTGCTCGGGTTTGGCGCCCGAGGCGATGGCAAAAGCCATGGCAAGCGGCAGCGCCACGACGCCAACGATCAGGCCGGAAACGATATTCGTGGCCCAGTGCTCCTTGCCCAGCAAGCCGGCGCGCTTGGCCTCCAGAAAGGCGATCATCGGATCGGAGCTGTTGTGGACTTCATGGGCAACGCATTGTAATGCGTACCCTTCAATCCGCCAGCGGCTTCAGTCAGGATGCTGACTGCATGATTCGAAGCAAGCCGGGCACGCCGCAGGGCTGGCGTGAGAAATCCCGTCATCGTCGGGGCGGACCGCAGTTGCGTATCGTCGGCTAGGCGGCCGGACCGCGATCCACCTGGAACGGACTGAACGATTGCTTGACCGGCATGAGTTCAATGCGGTTGATGTTCATGTGCGGGGGCAGGGTGGCGATCCAGAACAGCGTATCGGCAACATTCTCAGCGGTCATCGGTTCGGCGCCCTTGTAGAGCTTGTCGGAAGCGTCCTGATTGCCACCGGTGCGCACCAAAGTGAACTCGGTTTCGGCCATGCCCGGTTCCACGGAGGTCACGCGCACGCCAGTGCCATGCAGATCCGAGCGCAGTCCCAGCGAGAACTGTGTAACGAAAGCTTTGGTGCCGCCATACACGTTGCCGCCCGGATAAGGGTAAGTTGCCGCCACCGAGCTGATATTGATGACCGCGCCCTTGCGCGCAATGAGTCTCGGAAGCAGCTTGTGCGTAATGGCGACCAGACCGCTGACGTTGGTTTCGATCATCTGATTCCATTGATCAAGATCGGCTTGTTGCGCAGGGGCGGTGCCCAGCGCAAGCCCGGCATTGTTGATCAGCAGATCGACATCGCGAAACGAGGCGGGCAGGCTGGCGAGCGCCGCGTCTATTGCCTTGGCGCTGCGCATGTCGAAGGCTGCGGGATGCACGCGCTCGGCGCCGAGTTCATCGGCCAGGCTCTTCAGGCGGTCCGCCCGGCGCCCGGTAGCGATGACGCGCCAGCCGGCCTGCGCAAACTTGCGAACGGCGGCAGCGCCGAAACCGGACGTGGCGCCCGTAATCAATGCAATCTTGCTCATGACAACCTTTCGTCGAGTATGTTGATCCAGTGCCGCACGCGGAGGCTGGTTGCGCTTTGAATGTGCGTCAGACAGCCGATGTTGGCCGTCGCGATGGCCGAAGGGGCATCCGATTCCAGCGCTGTAATCTTGTTTTTCAGAAGCCGCTGCGACAGCTCGGGTTCGAGAATCGAGTAGGTGCCCGCTGAGCCGCAGCACAGATGTGAGTCGGGAACCATGGTCAACTCGAAGCCCGCTGAGGACAGAATTGCTTCGACCATGCCGCGGATCTTGAGGCCATGCTGCAGCGTGCAGGGCGAATGAAAGGCCAGCCGGACTTTCGCGCCCCGCGCGCCCGCATCCGGAGGAGCGGATGAAATCGCAGAGGGCTTCAGGATTTCCTGCAGTTTTTCTCGTTCTCCGTAAACGATTTCGGCGATGTCCCGCGTCAATCCCGAAATGGTGGCGGCTTTTTGCGCATATCGCGGGTCCTGCGCGAGATGGTGGCCGTATTCCTTGACCAGTGTGCCGCACCCGCTTGCAGTGATGACAACGGCTTCCACGCCGGCTTCCACATATGGCCACCACGCATCGATATTCCTGCGCATGTAGTCGCGACCGTCGTCCTGGCGGTTCAGGTGAAATGTCACGGCGCCACAGCAACCAGCAGCATCGTCCTTGACCAGCGAAATTCCCAGGCGGTCGAGCACGCGCCCGGCCGCAGGATTGATGTCCGGGGCGAGTGTGGGTTGAACGCAACCATCGAGCGCGAGCATCCTGCGCGGATGGCGCGCATCGGGCCAGTCGAGAGTTCTTGCCTGCGCTTCGGGAATTTTTCTCTTGAGGGCGGCCGGCAGCAGGGGGCGCATCGTCTGTCCCATCTTCAGCAGCGGCTTGAACAGAACCGGACGCGGCAGAACCGTGCGCAGGGCGGCGCGCTTGAGCGCATCGAGGGGCGAGCGCGGCACGTGCTTCTCGACGATGTTGCGACCGATATCCACCAGCCGGCCGTATTCCACGCCCGAGGGGCAAGTGGTTTCACACGCGCGACAGGTCAGGCAGCGATCCAGGTGCATTTGCGTCTTGGCGGTGACCTGGTTGCCTTCGAGCATTTCCTTCATGAGGTAGATGCGACCCCGCGGGCTGTCGAGCTCGTCGCCCAGCAACTGGTAAGTGGGGCAAGTCGCGGTGCAAAAGCCGCAATGCACGCAGGTGCGCAGAATGCCGTCGGCTTCCTTGCCCTCGGGAGTGCTCTTGATAAATTCCGCGAGATTGGTTTTCACTCGATGATCACGTTCTCGATCTGAAGGTCGTCAGAAATCGGCATGGATGCGCCCGGGCCCCAGAATGCCGTGAGGATCAAACGCGCGCTTGAGCTTCTTGTGTACGGCGAGCAACCCCGGGGCGAAACGCTGGATGCCGTTACGTTTGTTGCCATCGCGGAACAGCGTCGCATGCCCGTTGAGCCTGTGCGCCAGATCGAAGGCTTTCGCCGGATCGATGTCCGCGGCGACCCAGCGCTGGCTGCCATTCCATTCGATCATCTGCGGCCCCACTCCAAGGGCGCCGGCCGTTGAACGCAGTGAGAAACGCCACAACGCCGAGGAACTGCGGAACAGCGAGTGGCTCTGTTCGCGGACCGATTGCCAGAAATCGTCGTCCTTGTCGAGCGTTTCGCCGCCGAGTTTCTGCTGCGCGGCGTTCACTGCAGCCGAGGCGCCGGACAGCCGCACGTACAAAGCGCCATCGACGAAGCAGGTGGCGGAAAGCGGCAGTGGTTTGGCCGCCCACTTGTTCATGGTCTCGATGGCGGCTGTTTCGTCGAGCGCGAAACGCATGGTTCGATGCTCCTCCGGGACCGGCAGCACTTTGAGCGAAACCTCGGTAATCAGGCCCAGGGTGCCGAACGAACCGGTCATGAGGCGGGACAGGTCATAGCCGGCGACGTTCTTCATGACTTGTCCGCCGAAGCGCAGGTCCTCACCGAGACCGTTAAGCATGCGCACTCCCAGTACGAAATCGCGCGCGGACCCCGACGCAGCACGGCGCGGACCGGAGAAGCCGCTGGCAATGCAACCGCCCAGCGTGGCATCCGGTCCGAAGTGTGGTGGTTCGAACGCCAGCATCTGCCCCTTGTACGCCAGTGCCTTTTCCACTTCGCGCAAAGGCGTTCCCGCGCGCGCGGTAATCACCAGTTCCGTGGGCTCATAGTCGATGATGCCGGTTAACGGCCGCGTGTCGAGTACGTCGCCGATCAGCGCCAGGCCGTAGAAATCCTTGCTGCCGCTGCCGCGAATGCGTAACAGGTTATGCTCGGCGGCGGCCTTGCGGATGGTTTCGGAAAACTGTTGGACGACGTCTTGCATGGTTCAGCTGGCGCGCCCTCCGGTTGCGTGGCGCCGGGCGAACTCGCAGGGTTCGGGCGGAAACGGGCAACCAGAGGAGGGGAGAGACGTTCGCATGCCTGAACAGCGGCAATCAGAAACGCGGCAGATCGGGAAACTTCTCCCTTCCGGCATGCACGTGCATGGCCCCGAATTCGGCGCATCGCTGGAGCGTGGGTACGGCTTTTCCGGGATTCAGCAAGCCGTGTTCATCGAAGACCTTTTTTACGGCGTGAAAGGTCTTCAACTCGTTGGTATTGAATTGCACGCACATCTGATTGATTTTCTCGAGTCCGACACCGTGCTCCCCGGTGATGGTCCCGCCGACCTCGACGCACAGTTCCAGGATCGCGGCACCATAGGCTTCAGCGCGCTCGTTCTGATCGCCCTCGTTGGCATCGAACATGATCAATGGATGCAGGTTGCCGTCCCCGGCATGAAAAACATTGGCGCATTGCAGGTTGAACTGCGTGGAAAACTCGTCGATGCGCTTGAGCACGTACGGCAAATGTTTTTTCGGAATAGTGCCATCCATGCAATAGTAGTCCGGCAAAATGCGCCCGACTGCCGGAAATGCCGCCTTGCGGCCGGCCCAGAATTTAAGACGCTCGGTCTCGTCGCGCGAGGTGCGAATCTCGGTCGCTCCGGCACGCTGGAGGACCTGCTTGACGCGCGCGATCTCGTCGGCGACTTCCTCCGCGGTGCCGTCTGATTCGCAAAGCAGGATTGCGGCGGCATCCAGCGGATAGCCCGCGTGGACGAATTGCTCGACGGCGGCCGTGGCTTTCTTGTCCATCATTTCCAGGCCAGCCGGAATTATGCCGGCGCCGATGACATCAGCCACAGCCTCAGCCGCTTTGACGATGTCGTCGAATGCCGCCAGCACGACTTGCGCCTTCTCCGGCTTGGGCAGCAGTTTTACGGTGATTTCGGTCACGACGCCCAGCATGCCCTCGGAACCGGTCACCAGTGCCAGCAGGTCATAGCCCGGTGCGTCGAGTCCTTCGGAGCCGATCTCGAGCAGTTCGCCCTCGATGGTCACGAAGCGCAGCTTGACGATATTGTGGACGGTCAGTCCGTACTTGAGGCAATGCACGCCGCCGGAATTCTCCGCGACATTGCCGCCGATCGAGCAGGCAATCTGGCTGGATGGGTCTGGCGCGTAGTAAAGCCCGAACGCAGCGGTGGCTTCCGAGATAGCTGCGTTGCGCACGCCGGGCTGCACCCGCGCGAGACGCGCGAGCGGATCGATGTGCACGATCTTTTTCATCTTTGCCATGACCAGCAGCAGACCCTGCGCGTATGGCAGCGCACCGCCTGAAAGCCCGGTGCCCGCGCCGCGGAACACGACGGGCACGCGGCCGCGATGACAGATGCGCAGGACTTCGCGCACCTGCTCTTCGGTTTCCGGCAATGCGACCATCAAAGGCACGCGCTGATAGGCGGTCATGCCGTCGCACTCGAATGGCTTCAGGTCTTCACGCTCGTGCAGCAGCGATGCGGGAGGCAAAACCGCCGTCAGTTGCGCTACGAGATCCGCGTGCGCAACCTCGGGTTGCAGCGTTTCGGACGACAGCAGTGCGGGCATGCTCATTTCAGGTAATCAGGATCGCGCGAAAGTC
Source organism: uncultured bacterium (assembly GCA_965233135.1). Classification (GTDB taxonomy): domain Bacteria; phylum Pseudomonadota; class Gammaproteobacteria; order Burkholderiales; family JACQAP01; genus JACQAP01. The sequence goes on from CBDDRM010000001.1 coordinate 45,142, forward strand.
GTTGACATTGGTGAGCGTCGGTCCGGTGATGACCAGATCGCCCAGGCCGGAAAAGAAGCGATAGCCATCATTATCGGCGAGCATCTTCTTTGCGTCCAGATTGCATTGCGCGGCTCTTGCCAGAGAATCGGGTGCCAGCAGGGCGCCCGCGTTGTCTTCCGTGCCGTCCACACCGTCGGTATCGCCGGCGAGCGCATGAATACCTGACTCGCCCCCGAGGGCAACCGCGAGTGCCAGCAGAAACTCCGCGTTACGGCCCCCCCGTCCCTGGCCGCGTACCGTCACGGTTGTCTCGCCACCGGAGAGCAATACGCAGGGGGCGCGGGCGGGTTGGCCGTGCCGCCTGACCTGGCGGGCGATTCCCGCATGCACCAAGGCTACTTCGCGCGCTTCGCCCTCGATGGCATCGCCGAGAATGACCGGCGTGACGCCGGCCTCGCGGGCGATCCGCGCGGCGGCTTCGAGCGACATCTGCGGCGCTGCGATCATGTGCAGTTCGTTTTTCGCAAGCCGAGGATCGCCGGGCTTGGGCGTTTCGTCCTTGGCTGCCCGCAGATGCTCGACGACGACCTCGGGTTCGCTGATGCGATATTTCTGCAAGATGGCCATGGCGTCGGCAAAGGTGGTCTCGTCGGCGACGGTCGGCCCGGAGGCGATCACGGCAGGGTCATCGCCGGGAATGTCCGATATCGCGAGCGTCACGACTTTTGCGGGCGCGCAGGCAGCCGCGAGGCGTCCACCTTTGACGGCCGACAGGTGTTTGCGCACACAGTTCATCTCGGTGATGTTCGCGCCACTTTTGAGCAGCGCCTTGTTGATCGCCTGCTTGTCGCCCAAGGTGAGGCCGGGCGCCGGCAATGGCAACAAGGCCGAGCCGCCGCCGGATACCAGAAACAGCACGAGGTCGCTTGCCGATAGTCCGTGCGCCATGTTCAGCATGCGTTCAGCGGCTGCGCGGCCCGCTTCGTCGGGCACTGGATGCGCGGCTTCCACGACTTCGATGCGTGACGTGGGTACGTTGTAACCATAGCGCGTGACGACCATACCCGAAAGATCGCCTGGCCACGCGTCCTCGACCGCTTTCGCCATGCTCGCGGCAGCCTTGCCGCAACCGATGACCAGTGTGCGACCTTTCGGTGGCTTGGGCAAAAAGTCGGGCAACGTCTTGAACGGCAACGCTGCGGCGATCGCCGCATCGAACATCGCGCGCAGCAAAGCGCGGGGATCGGGTGTCATGGCGGAGTCCGGATTATTCTGCGACCTGGTGCCGGGCCAGGGCTTCCAATGCCTTGACCATAGCCGAGTGATCCCACTTGCCGCCCCCTTGCGCCTGGCAGGCACTGAATAATTCCTGCGCCGTGGCGGTGTTCGGCAGGCTCATCTTGAGCGCGCGTGCGGACGATAGCGCCAGATTCAGATCCTTCTGGTGCAACTCGATGCGAAAGCCGGGATCGAACGTACGCTTGACCATGCGCTCACCGTGCACTTCCAGCACGCGAGAGGAAGCGAATCCGCCCATCAATGCCGTGCGCACTTTCCCGGGGTCGACGCCTGCCTTGGATGCGAGCAGCAGCGCCTCGCCGACTGCCTCGATATTCAGCGCGACGATGATCTGGTTGCAGACTTTGCAGATCTGGCCGGCGCCGACTTCGCCTACCAAGGTGATGTTCTTGCCCATGAGATCGAACAGCGGCTTCACCTTGGCAAAAGTCGCCTCCGACGCACCTACCATGATGGTCAGGGCCGCGTTCTTCGCGCCGACTTCTCCCCCCGAGACCGGTGCATCGACATAGTCCGCACCGGCTTTGCGGATGCGATCGGCGAACGCCTTGGTTTCAATGGGCGAGATCGAACTCATGTCCACGACGATCTTGCCCGACGACAGGCCTTCCGCGACGCCATCCTTGGCAAACAGCACTTTTTCCACGTCCGGGGTATCCGGCACCATCGTGATGATGACCTCGGATTTCTGCGCAACTTCTTTCGCCGACGCGCAGGACTTGCCGCCCGCTTCGCTGAGTTCTTTCGGTACGCCGCTGCGGCTCGTCAGGAACAGCGTGTGGCCGCCTTTGATGAGGTTCGCGACCATGGGTTTGCCCATGATGCCCAGCCCGATGAAACCTACGTTCATATTGTTCTCCTGAAGAGTTTCCGGGTGACTTGCCAGTTACTTTATATACGGCTTGAACCAGCCGAGCCCTTCTTCGGTCTTGGTGGCCGGACGATACTCGCAGCCGATCCAGCCCTTGTAGCCGATGCGGTCGAGAAAGCCGAACAGGAACGGATAATTGATCTCGCCAGTGCTCGGTTCGTGCCGGCCGGGCGTTCCTGCGAGTTGCATATGTCCGATTTTTGCGAGGTTCTTCTCGATGGTTGGCGCCAGATCGCCTTCCATGATCTGCATGTGGTAGATATCG
>CBDDRM010000002.1:0-7648 GCA_965233135.1 uncultured bacterium
TTCCCTGATTCCGTTCGGTCGTCGCGGCAGTCCCAAGCTTTCGCCGCGCCCTCTTATGAAGTGGTCCAGTATGAAATGGTCTAGAACTCGAACCGCGCAGGCTGCCTGGCGCAGCGCAGTGGAGGTATCGATGTTTCGAACAGCCCGACCGTGCTGAAGCCGCGTGCGGAGATGCGTCTGATGAGTTGGGCGGTCATGACCGGAGGCTCACCGACGACTCCGAGCAGACGGCCCCCGATGGCGAGCTGCTCCTGAAATCGTTCCGATAACAACGGCACTGAACCGGTCAGGAGTATCACATCGTAGGGCGCCTGCGTCGGCCATCCCTCCGACGCGTCGCCGATGCTTAATTGCACGTTCTGCAGGGCATGGCCTGCGAGCCGCCGTGCGGCTGACTGGCTGAATTCCTGAATGCGCTCAACGGAAACGACCTGGCCACCGAGTTTTCCCAGGAGCGCCGTGACATAGCCGCTCCCGGTCCCGATCTCCAGAATCTTGTCGGTCTTGCGCACGTCGAGTTCCTGGATCATGCGCGCCTCCATCTTCGGCGCCAGCATCACCTCGCCATGTCCGAGCGGAATTTCCAGGTCAGCGAACGCGAGATTGCGATATTTTTCCGGCACGAATTCCTCGCGCCGGACTTCCATCAAAAGATCCAATATCGTCTGGTCGAGAACTTCCCAGGTGCGTATCTGGCTCTCGACCATGTTAAGGCGCGCCTGTTCCAAGTTCATTGGCGGTAACGAAGGAGACGACGAGTGTGGAAGCTTGCAATTATCACACAATTCATTTAGCGTCATGATTGCGTTGGGGGTCCTGCGCGCGTATTGCGCGGGTGAGACAAACCCTTTGAACCTGTACGGATAATGCCGATGCAGGGAAGCGCGTCGAAGTTTTCCTTTCTCGCGCTTCTCCCGTCACTCCCAGCTTTCGAGGAGCGCTTCATGAATGCCAATCCCAAGTTTTTGAGTGCCACCGCTCATGTCGATGAAGCGGCGGTAAAAGCTTTGCCGCGCTCACGCAAGGTTTATGTACAGGGGTCGCGTGACGACCTGCAGGTGCCGATGCGGGAGATCTCGCAAAGCGATACGCCGGCGAGCTTCGGCGCCGAGGTCAATGCGCCATTGTTTGTCTACGATACGTCAGGGCCTTATACCGATCCTCGCGCCGCAATCGATATCCGCAACGGCCTCGCGGCGCTGCGCGAGAAATGGATCGAAGAGCGCGGCGATACGGAAACGATGGCCGGACCGACCTCCATCTACGGCCGCACGCGACTGGAGGATACGAAACTGGCGGCGATGCGATTCAATCTGCAACGCAAGCCACGCCGCGCCAGGGCTGGCATGAACGTGAGTCAGATGCACTATGCGCGCCGAGGCATCGTCACGCCGGAAATGGAATTCATCGCAATTCGGGAAACGCAACGGCGCGACGCCATGCCGGAGCTCATCACGCGGCAACACGCAGGCGAATCGTTCGGTGCGGCACTTCCGCGTGAAATCACCCCGGAGTTCGTGCGCCAGGAAGTCGCGCGCGGGCGTGCGATCATTCCAGCGAACATCAATCACCCCGAATCCGAACCGATGATCATCGGGCGCAATTTTCTGGTGAAGATCAACGCCAACATCGGCAACTCCGCCCTGGGTTCCAGCATCCAGGAAGAAGTCGAGAAAATGACCTGGGCGATCCGCTGGGGCGGGGACACTGTCATGGATCTGTCGACGGGAAAACACATCCATGAGACGCGCGAGTGGATCGTGCGCAATTCGCCGGTCCCCATCGGCACCGTGCCGATCTATCAAGCGCTGGAAAAGGTCGACGGGCGCGCCGAGGAACTCAACTGGGAGATCTTCAAGGACACGCTGATCGAGCAGGCGGAACAGGGCGTCGATTATTTTACGATTCACGCCGGCGTGCGCCTCGCGTACGTTCCACTGACTGCCAAACGCATGACCGGAATAGTTTCGCGAGGCGGCTCCATCCTCGCCAAATGGTGCCTGGCCCATCACAAGGAAAACTTTCTGTATACGCATTTCGAAGAGATCTGCGAGATCATGAAAGCTTATGACGTGTCCTTCTCGCTCGGAGACGGTCTGCGGCCGGGGTCGATACACGATGCCAACGATGAGGCGCAACTCGGCGAACTGCGCACGCTTGGCGAACTCACCCAGATCGCATGGAAGTATGACGTGCAGGTGATGATCGAAGGGCCGGGCCACGTTCCGATGCACCTCATCAAGGAGAACATGGACCTGCAGCTCAAGCTGTGTCATGAGGCGCCGTTTTACACGCTGGGACCGCTCACGACAGATATCGCTCCAGGCTACGATCACATCACATCGGCCATTGGCGCAGCCATGATTGGCTGGTATGGCACCGCCATGCTGTGTTACGTCACGCCGAAGGAGCATCTCGGCCTGCCCGACAAGGACGACGTCAAGGACGGCATCATCGCCTACAAGATCGCCGCTCATGCGGCGGATCTGGCAAAGGGCCACCCCGGCGCGCAGATGCGCGACAACGCACTGTCGAAGGCGCGATTTGAATTCCGCTGGGATGATCAGTTCAATCTCGGCCTGGATCCGGATAAGGCCAAGCAATTCCATGACGAAACGCTACCTCAGGATGGCGCGAAGTTGGCGCACTTCTGCTCGATGTGCGGTCCGCATTTCTGCTCGATGAAAATCACGCAGGATGTACGGGACTATGCGGCGAGTTCAGGTGTATCCGAAGGCGAGGCTTTGCAAAAGGGAATGAGCGAAAAGGCCGCGGAGTTCGTCGCCGGTGGTGCCGAGATCTATCGAAAGGCTTGACCGCGTCGGACCACCGCTGCGACCGGCTGTTTTACATGTGAGGGTCGATGGAACTTCCGCTGTTGGTCAAGGCCCTTATTCTGGGGGTAGTCGAGGGCGTTACCGAATTTCTGCCTATTTCGAGCACCGGTCATCTCATTCTGGTGGGCGACCTTCTCGATTTCCGCACCGCGCAAGGCAAGCTTTTCGAGATCGTGATCCAGTGCGGGGCCATTCTGGCGATCGTCTGGGAGTACCGCGCAAGACTGGGGTCGGTCATTCGGCGCCTGCCGACCGACCCGCAGGCGCGCCTGTTCGTGTTCAACCTCGGGATCGCGTTCATCCCGTTAGCCGTGCTCGGGCTCTTGTTCGGCAAGGCCATCAAGGAAGTACTGTTCAAACCCGTACCCGTCGCCATTGCATTCATCGTCGGCGGCTTGATCATACTGTGGGCCGAACGCCGCAAGCACGAAGTCACCGTCGCCAGCGTGGAAGCGATGACCTGGGCCGATGCGCTGAAGATCGGCATAGCGCAGACCTTTGCTCTCATCCCTGGCACCTCGCGCGCGGGAGCCACGATAATCGGCGGCCTGTTATTCGGACTGTCGCGCCGGGCCGCCACCGAGTTTTCTTTTTTTCTGGCCATTCCCGTGCTGTTTGCGGCATCAGCCTATGAACTTTTCAAGCATCGCAGTACGCTCTCCGCAGAAGACCTCGGCCTCGTGGCTGTCGGACTGGCCGCTGCATTCGGTTCTGCATTTGTCTGCGTTCGCTGGCTGCTCCGATTCATCAGTCATCACGACTTCACGATTTTCGCGTGGTATCGCATCGCGTTTGGAATCATCGTGCTCGCCACGGCTTATTCGGGCGTGGTGAACTGGACGGTGCAGTAGCCAGTTAACAAGCCGGATCGCCCTTCACCCCTGTATCCACGGCAATCCAGCAAACTGCCATCCGCCCACCGAGGCCCGATGACCCTGCGCGTCCTTATCTCCCTCGAAGCCCTGCAGCACGTTATAACTGCGGTCATAGCCGATTTGCCGGGCGGCTGCCGCTGCGGCATGAGAACGGGCGCCACTGCGGCACAGAAACATCACGATCGCATCGGGTGACGTCTGCGCCCTGAGTTCGTCAAGAAAGCGTGGGTTGGGTTGTGCCTCTGGATAGGTTTGCCACTCGATCATGACGCTGCCAGGTATTCGACCGACGAAGTCCCACTCCGCGCGCGTGCGCACGTCAATTAACTTCGCTTGTGGGTTCTGCTGCATCAGCGCATAAGCCTCTCGCGGCAACAATGCACCGGCATAGGGCAGACGGAGCTCTTGCGCGCGTTGGGCAGCCTTATTCAAAATATCTGATGTATTGTCCATAAATGTTTTGCTTACAAGATTTTAGTAACGCGAATCGGATTGGCTCAACCGAGCATTCGATAGTTGCTTAGCGTAGCAGATCATCCGCGAACACTGCGTTTTCACTTGCCAACGCTCGCTCGATGCACTAATTTCGTGCCCTTCAGGCGCTCACGCATTTGTTTGGTGCGCGATGTCGCTCGGTTTTCCGAAAATAATCAGAATTTCAAGTAATTACAGGCCGCTACAGTTGGGCACGGTTCCTGCTGAAATTGTGGCTCGCTAAAAATCCCTCGCACTTACTTCCCAACTCAGGAGAGCAAAATGGCGGTAGCAGACGTATTTAAAACAATCAAAGAAAACGACGTGAAGTTTGTTGACCTGCGGTTTACGGACACCCGCGGCAAGGAACAACACGTTACCGTCCCCGCTCACGCCTTTGGTCAGGACAAATTCGACGACGGGCACGCCTTTGACGGCTCCTCGATCGCCGGCTGGAAAGGCATTCAGGCCTCCGACATGCTGTTGATGCCAGATGCCGACTCCGCGCGCCTCGATCCATTCTCCGACGAAGTTACATTGAACATTACCTGCGACGTGATCGAGCCTTCCGACGGCAAGGGCTACGATCGCGATCCGCGCTCTATCGCCAAGCGCGCCGAGGCGTATCTGAAGTCCAGTGGCATTGGCGATGTCGCCTATTTTGGCCCGGAACCCGAGTTCTTCATATTCGACGGAGTCACCTGGAACGTCGACATGTCCGGATGTTTCGTCAAGATTTCCTCAGAAGAAGCCCCGTGGTCCACGGGAAGGGATTTCGAAGGCGGCAATATGGGCCACCGTCCGCCGGTGAAGGGGGGCTACTTTCCGGTGCCTCCCGTGGATTCACTGCAAGACATCCGCAACGCAATGTGCCTGGCGCTCGAGCAGCAAGGCGTGGAAGTCGAAGTGCACCATCACGAAGTCGCGGCGCCCGGACAATGCGAGATCGGCACCAAGTTCAATTCTCTCGTCAAGCGCGCCGACTGGCTGCAAATTCTCAAGTACACGGTCTGGAACGTCGCGCATTCTTGCGGAAAAACCGCGACCTTCATGCCCAAGCCGATCGTTGGCGACAACGGGTCCGGCATGCACGTGCATCAATCAATCTGGAAAGGCGGACAGAACCTGTTCGCCGGCAATGGCTACGCAGGTTTGTCTGATTTCGCGCTGTATTACATCGGCGGCGTCATCAAGCACGCCAGAGCGTTGAACGCGATTACCAACCCGGGAACAAATTCATACAAGCGCCTGGTCCCTGGTTTCGAAGCCCCCATCAATCTGGCCTATTCCGCCAAGAACCGCTCCGCCTCCTGCCGCATTCCCCATGTGGCGAGCCCGAAGGGACGCCGCGTTGAAGTACGGTTTCCGGATCCGACGGCTAATCCTTATCTGGCGTTCGCAGCATTGCTCATGGCAGGCCTGGATGGGGTACAGAACAAAATCCACCCTGGCGATCCCATCGACAAGAATCTCTACGACCTGCCGCCCGAGGAAGCCGCCAAGGTTCCGCATCCCTGCCATTCGCTCGATCAGGCGCTGGAAAGTCTGGAAGCGGACCATGCTTTCCTGACCAAGGGCGGCGTGTTTTCGGAGGACATGATCAGCGCCTACATCGAACTCAAGATGGAAGAAGTCACGCGATTCCGGATGACCACTCACCCGGTCGAGTTCGATATGTATTACAGCTCGTAATTTTTAACGTCTCGCCGGAAACGGGGCGGGAATTCCCGCCCCGTTTTGTTTGAAGTCGTGGGAAATTTCGGGGAAGTTGCGGATTGATAATCGAAAATACCTGTCTTAGACTTTGGCCAACGTTCGCGCGAGGTGGCCACGCGCTTGTTTCCGTCGCTTCTGTCGCAGGTGATTCCGATGCAATTTCGCCCTCCCGTGGTTGTACTGGCACTCCTGTGGATGCATTCCGCTGCATGGGCGGAAACCTGCAAATTCGTGGACGCCGAAGGCCGCGTGATTTACTCGAATACGCCGAATATGCCGCCCAAGGGGGCGACGAAGGTCAAGTGCTTCAACGACCCGGCTCCCAAGGCGGCACCAGCAGTTCCGCGCAATTCCGACGCGCGCCCCGCGAACTCGGAAGGTCGCTCGAAAATGCCGCGAGTAAGCGAAGACACCCAGAAAGCCCGGGACGACGAACGCCGTCGCATTCTCGAACAAGAACTCGAAGCCGAGAACAGACAACTCGCGCAAGCCAAAGAACAGCTTGCCTCCCAGGAAGCCGTACGCAGCGGGAACGAGCGCAACTACGAACGCTTTCTGGAACGCGTGCAGCCTTATCGGGATGCGGTGTCTACGCACGAGCGCAACATCGATGCGCTCAAGCGCGAAATCTCCAATCTGAAATAAGCCCGTACAAGCGCACGCTTCGCGCCGACTCGCGCTTTCAGTGCGGTGCACTGTCCCGCTGTGCGCGGAGCGGGCAGTTTCCCGCACGTCGTGGCGCATTTATTGCTGCGCAAGCCCAGGTGTTGCGGAGCTCAAAGAGATGGCGCCGCTGACATTCACTGGACTCGATGCGCTGGCAACGGCGGTCGTCATGCTCGACGCTGGACGCGTAGTGCGCTACGTGAATCCGGCGGCTGAGAACCTGCTGGCGATCAGCAGCAAAAGCATCGTCGGCATGCCGCTCGACAAGGTGATTACTGATCCCGACTTGATATTGGCAGCCGTGAACTACGCAGCGGAGAACAATTGCAGCTATACGCAGCACGAATTGCCCCTGAGGACGTTGGGACATGCCCGCATTGAAGTGTCCTGCACCGTGACGCCCACCGATATTCCCCAACTGACGGGCTTTCTCATCGAACTGAGTCCACTTCACCAGCAACTGCGCATCGCGCGTGAAGAGCGGCTCATCGATCAGAGCACGCAGACCAGGGAGTTAATCCGCAATTTGGCGCATGAGATCAAGAATCCCCTCGGCGCGCTGCGCGGCGCGGCGCAATTGCTGGACCGGGAACTGGAGCGTCCCGAACTGCACGAGTACACGCAGGTCATCATGAAGGAAGCCGACCGGTTGCAATCTTTGATGGACCGGCTGCTGACCCCGCACCGTCTTCCGCAAGTCACTCATTTCAACATCCATGAGGCTTTGGAACGCGTTCGCAGTCTGCTGCTGGCGGAATTCCCTGACGGAATCACCGTGCATACCGATTACGATGTCAGCCTGCCGGCGCTCGCCGCAGATCGCGAACAGATCATTCAGGCGCTCCTGAACATCGCCCGCAACGGCGCGCAAGCGATGCAGGGGCAAGGTGAAATCATCCTGCGAACGCGCGTAGCCAGACGGGTCACGCTGGCCAAGAAGATGCACCGGCTCGCACTGATGGTAAACATCATCGACAACGGCCCGGGCATTGCAGAGGAGCTGAAGGGCAAGATTTTTTTCCCGCTGGTATCCGGGCGGGAAGGCGGTCACGGCATAGGATTGACGATCGCGCAGACTTT
>CBDDRM010000003.1:0-9091 GCA_965233135.1 uncultured bacterium
TCCTGTTTGTTCGTCGGCCGCTTGCCGCGGTTGCCCTCGACTGCCTTCAGGGCGGTGGGTTTCGGTGGTCTGCCTTCCATGTCGTCATCCTCTATCGCTGCCCCTGTCTCACCCCTCCCCCTATCAGTAACGCGGAGTTGCACACGTGGGGTCGGAGGCGGTCTAGAGTTTGAGGGCTGCAAGGTTTTGACCCGCCCCTACCCCTTGTTCCAGTGGTGGCGTGGGTCGAGAGGCAGGCCCGCTTCGTTGCACGCTTTGTCCAGGCTGCCGCGCTCGAGCGCTTGCTTCCATGAGTCATGGCACGTGGTGCACAGTGCCTGCCAGTTGCTGCTATCCCAGAACAGAGCCTTGTCGCCCTTGTGTGGGGTGATGTGGTCCACCACCGTGGCCACGACTACCAGGCCGCGCTCCATGCAGTGCCGGCACAGCGGGTGCTTGCGCAGGTAGCCCGCGCGCGCCTGCTGCCATCGGTAGGTGTAGGGCGATGGAGTCGGGGATGGCACGAATCGGAAGCCGAAAAACAAAAACCCGAGGGCTTGGGGCCATCGGGTTAAAGGTGCACAGGTTAGGCAGGTAAGCCTTTGGTGCTACAGGCGCACCTCTGGTCTTACTAGGTTGAGCATGTTATTGGCGGATTTTGACCGTGTCAAGCGCTTTGATACGCAGCACGGTCGGAATGCTGCCCGTGCGGGTGGCGTGCACGAATGACTCCATGGCCACCCTGTTGGACTCGATCATGGCGTGATGCCGCTCTATCAGGCGGCGGATCTCGCCTATGTGCAGCGCATGGCCACGCTCCACCCTGGCCTGCGCTGTTTCGTGGTTCACCTGCAGGCGGCGCCCAAGGTCACGCAGGCTCTGCCCCTCGAACTGCCAGAACAGCATGACCGCCTGGCGCTCGCGATTGGGCACCGCACCCAGGGCGGTATGCGTGTCGTGGGCTTCACCCATCAGGATGGGCATGTGCGTATCGTAGCCGTCCGAGCGTTCGCCCTCGTAGGCGCTGGTCATGGCATAGGACACCGCGCAGGCGTCGGCCTTGGCCCAGTTGCGCATGCGGCGCACGTAATCCTCGGGCAGTGCTTTGATGATCGATTCCTTGCTCATTTGTGCCCTTTCCTGAAAACCTTCGCCTTGATGCGTTCCTGCTCTGCGCGTTTTTGCATTTCGCGGGCGGCCTTGGCGTTGGCCTGCAGCTCAATGCGTTCGGCCACTTCGGCCGGGTCGCCGTAGCGCCAGGATTCGAGCGCCGCCGGTTTAGCCGTGTCTCGGTGTCCCATATGTCCCATTGAAATAACGATAGTTACGCGCGCCCGCGCGCGCGCGCGAAAAAAAAGCCGCGATGTTCGGGACACCGGGACACGCCCTTGATTTTGTTGGTGTCTCGTTGCCTTTTTCAATGGGACACCAATGGGACACAATGGGACACGGGGCGCTCATTGCCCTGCCTCCACGCGCACGTAGACGTATTCCCGGCTGTGGCGCGTGCCTTTCTTGCGCCGCTTCCAGTTGGGCAGCCTGGCCATGATGCGGCCCACGCGCTGCTGCTCGGCGATCGACCACTTCGAGATCTCCATGCCGAGCGCCTTGCCCAGCAGCTGGCCGGTGGTCACCTCCATGCGCAGCCCATCGGTGTCGACGTCATCGAGCCAGAACGTGATCCGGTCCTCGTAGGCATCGCCGATGTAGCGCGAATCCTGTTCATCTTCAAAAAGGCGCGTTTCCGCTGCGCGGAGCCACCAGGGCGTGCCCTTGCGGTACTCGACGAGCGCCTCGGCCCACAGCTGGTCCTTGTCGGCCGCGAGCTCGTCCAGCGCGATGTATTCCACCGTCACCGGGAAATATCTGCGGTTGCCCGTGTCGTCTTTCAGATACGTGCCGTGGTTCACCGAGCCAGCGAACACGCACTGGCGTGGCACATTCACCGGCTTGCGGCCGTAGGGGTTGCGATAGCGGTCGGTTTCGCGCGAGAAAAACCCCTTCGAGCGCGACGATTCCGCGCGGTTGAAGCCGTCCAGTTCCGCGAGCTCGACCCCCCACATGCCGCGGATGATCTGATAACCGTCCGTGCTGCCGATCTCGAAGGCCGCGTCCGTGAACCACGGCTGGAACAGCGTCTTGAGCGCGGTCGACTTGCCAGCTCCTTGCGGTCCCTCGAGGATCAGCACGTTGTCCACCTTCACCGGCGAGCGCATCGCCCGCGCCACCGCCCCGATCAGGTATTTGCTGCCGGCGGCCGCCGAGTATTCCGACTGTGCGGCGCCCAGGTACAGGTGCAGCCAGTGATCGAGTCGCGGCGTGCCGTCCCAGGTCTGCGCGTTCAGGTATTCGCGCACCTCGTGAAACGGGTTCGCGTCTGCGGTCAGTGCCACCCCGCGCTGCAGCGCGCTTTCCGGCACGCGGCGCATGCCGTAGGCATTGGCCAGCCACAGTTCCAGCCGCGCATCGTCCAGGTCCGACCATTCGCCCAGCTCCGCGCGCTCGAACGGCGGTGCGGCGCGCTTGAGCACCATGCCGGAAAATTCGTTGTAGGCCACCACCCCGTGCCATACCGGATCGTTGCGCAGGATCGTCACCACGTTATCCACCGTGGGCAGAATGAGCCCCTTGCCGTCCATGGCCAGGCGCCGGTCATCGCGCCCTTCCCAGCCGTCGCGCGCGCCGAACGCCGCCGCACCGGGTGTCGGTGCATGGGCGTCGGCAGGCGGCCCATCAGGCGGCCTGGCGCCCGGAGTGCGCTTCGATTTCGGCGAGCCATCGTTCACGGTTTTGCCCATGTAATTGTTCGAGTTCCTGCGTCCACCACGCAGGCCATGCCATGCGCTTGGCACGTGCGTCCCACGTACGCGAGCAGAATGCGTAATCCGAAATGCCGATCCGATAGAACCCGCTGCGCGGGCTGCCCGACACCAGCGGCTCAGATGTCACCAGCGTCACGATCGCCGCCTCGTGCGCGATCTGCGCGCCCAGCGCGAACAGCTCCGAATCGTCATCCAGCTCCATGCCAGAGCGGTCGATCAGCAGCACCGGCAACCCCGCCACACAGCGCCAGTCCAGATCGAGCGCCGCACCCGGCTTCACCGCCAGGCGCGCGCGCCCCTCGGGGGCGGACCAGTCCGTGCCGTAGAGCACCAGCACCGAGGCCGGATGCGTGCCCGCGCGGCGAAGGTTGAGCAGCGGCTTCGCGTAGGCGGGGAGTTTCATGCGGCCGCCTCGTTGATCTGTTCATGGGCGAACTGCGCAGTCACAACGGCCGCCGCCACGGGCGGACACACGCTGTTGCCGCACATGCGCACCTGCGCCTCTTTCGAGAGCGGCGTGCCAGCCTCCGTGCGGTCGATGATGTAAGAGTCAGGGAAGCCCTGGGCGCGATAGAGTTCGCGCGGGCAGAGCATGCGCATGCCGATGTCGGCAATGACGTACTTTTCGCCGTTGACCGTGACGATGCCGATGGAGTCGTTGGCGAGGACCGTTGGCATGGGCTCGGCCAGGCTGTTCCACTGCCCGCCGGACGCGTGGTACTTCATCAGGAAGGCGCGCGTTTCCGCGTAGTGGTTGCCGCCCGCCTGAACCGTGTGCAGCGGTTCGTCGATCGCTTGGCCGTCCTTGCAGGTGCCTTTGAGCTTGACGATGTTGGAGGCGACCAGCGCGTTGTGATCGCTGGCGGTGATGGTGGACACGGGCTCATCCATTCCCGATCCCGGTCGCTGGCCCGAATCGCCGTAATGCTTGGCGAGAAATGCGCTGACGAGTCCATGTTTCTGACCGCCAGCGACGACGGTACCGAGTGGCTTGTCGAGTCCCGGAACACGGGGCGCCTGGCCCTCGCGTTCGCCGTAGCCGGTCTGAATCAGTGTTGGCGAAACAAGAACTGTGTCGGCCTTCGCGGTGATGGTGTGATAGGGCTGAGTAACCGGCGTTTCCGGCGATTGCCCTTTGCGACCGCCGACACCAGCAAGGTACGGCGTCACAATGGAAAACTCGCCGCGCTTGGCGCCGGTCACTGTGCGAAGCGGCTCGCCAATCGAATGGCAACGGTCATCGCCTGTATGCGTGACCGGAACAATGAACGGCGACTTCGCATCGATCACGAACTTCTTGATACCCCGAGCGATGCGCTTCATGGTATTGTCGGCCAGCGGGCGCTTGATGCCGAGCGGCCTTGCTTCTTCCTTGGTCAGAAAAATGGAAGGGCAGGACAGTGACCAGTCGATGCACTCAGCTGCGGTACGTACCGGCAGCAGCCCGCGGCCGTGCGTGGGTTCGGGCCATACGATGTCCTGCCCATCGCAGCGCGCGACATAGAACAGACGCTTGCGGGTGGTCGGCACGCCGTACTCATCGGCGCGCATTTCCTGCCAGTCCGTCACGTAACCCAGATCGCGCAACTGGCGGTCGAAGCGGCGGAACGTGGCGCCCTTGCGCAGCGGGCAGGGCATGCCGGTATCTTTCTTGACCGGCCCCCAGGTAACGAATTCCTCGACGTTCTCGAGGATGATCACGCGCGGGCGCACTTCCTTGGCCCAGCGCACGGCAACCCATGCGAGCCCGCGGATCTGTTTGTTGACCGGCTTCCCGCCCTTGGCCTTGGAGAAATGTTTGCAGTCCGGCGAAAACCACGCCAACCCCACGGGCCGTCCGGCGCATACTTTTTTCGGGTTCACCGTCCACACCGACTCGCAGAAGTGGTGCGTGTCCGGATGGTTGATCGTGTGCTGGGCGATCGCTTCCGGATCATGGTTGATGGCAATGTCAGGGCTGCGCCCGAGCGCCATCTCGATGCCGGTGGATGCCCCGCCACCGCCGGCGAAGTTATCGACGATGATCTCGCCCTTACGAAGGCCGATGCCGCCCGTCATCGCTCATACCCGAACGTGACCACCAGCGTGAGGCCCAGGGCGAATAGCCAGTACAGGCAGTCGGCCCATTTGCGCTGCGCGCCCCAGGCGATCGCGGCGAGCAGGTAGAGCACCATGATCACCAGGTTGAACGTGCGCGGGTGCAGCAGCCACCCCATCACAGCACCCGCCCCAGCAGGTGGCGCACGCCGCGCGCGAGGTACTCGCACAGATTGCGCACGATCAGGAACAGCGCGAAACAGATCATCAGCGCCGAGCCCGCGCTGGCGAGCACCCAGGCCGCGACCGCGGTGCCCAGCATCGCCAGCGGATCGCGGCCCGGGCTCATGGCAGGCGCAGTTGCTTCGGCTGGCGCAACGCGGCCAGCAGCGCATCGCGCCAGGCGCGAAACGCGAGTTTCTTCAAGTACGGTGTGGGCTGGCGCGGGATCAGGGCGGCGCAGTGCAGGGCCTGCCGCAAAGACTCGTGACGACGTGACGATCGTGACGGCGTGCTCATGCCTTGGGCGTTCATTTGACCTCGAAGGCTTGCGCCGCTGCATAATCCATGCGGAACCCGGAGGCATTGCGATGCCCGCCACCGCCGTACTGTTTGGCGATCTCAGATACATCGACACCTTCGTCTGTTGATCGCAGACTGAACACACGGCCCTGTGGCGTATCCCAGTAACATCCGGCAAACGGTTCGCCCTTGAGCAACGAGTGCCCCGCATCAGACGTAAGCGTATAGGGCAGATTGGCAATAGGCACGTTATAACCACCTATCACCATGCGGCGAGTGCAAACGCCCAACAATTCCGCAATATCTTTGAAGTGCTTGCGCTCTATTGCATAACCTTCTTTCGCCAATGCTTCTATCGGCTCCTTCATTAACCTTTCCCACACATCGAAGTCATATGGATAACTGAACACGTTTGCTTGGATTTCTCGTGTCCACGGCAACTTAAAGCGCCACAGGTCACGGTCTTCGATGTGCAGCAACAGCGGGGGCGGTGGGTCATTGGGGAAGAAATTGTCCCAAGTGATTCTTGCTCCGCTCCGCTCCATGTCGAAAACGGTCCTGACGTTGGATGGCAGATCGACCAGATCCGCCGCAGCCGTCTTGTGGTGGTCCAGAATGAGAATTGACTTCGCCTTCTCAGCCATTTCGAGCAACACGGGCCGCTTATAGGAGAAGTCAACTAGAAGCACGTCTTGGTCGGTTACATCTGGAGGCCCGTTCTGGTAAACGCCGTGGTGAAAGGAAACCGAATCTCCCAGTGCTTTTTTTACAACCCATGCCGCGCCGAATCCGTCGGCGCAATTCCCGTGATAAATGCAAATTGTCATGCCTTCTCCCGTCTCAATCGTTTCTGCGCCTCGTAGTAGCGTTTGTTGTAGTCCTTTTTGTTCTGCGCATCGGACTGGTGCGGGCGCGGGCGCTGTTCGAACTAGCGCGCGCGGCCGATGGGTTGCAGGCGCGCGATCGCGCGCAGGCGCTCGGCCACCGGGTTTACGTCCGGGTTTATTTCGTTCGCCATATGCGCACCCCCTTGCCGTATTGCCGGGTTTCGATGGTGATGCCCAGTTCGCGGGCGATGTCCGCCGCGCCCTGGCGCGTACCCTGCGCCACGAAAAACGAATGCCCGACCTCGAGGCGCTCCATACGGGAGCGGTACTTCGACACGGGGCCGTTTTGCTTGGGCGGGATCGGAATGTCGGTCTGGATCGAATCGTCGTCGGCCGGGTCGCGCTGGCCCATGCGGAAGATGCGGGCGGTTTTCATTTGTGCGTGACCGTGCGCGCAACGCCAGCCTTGGTGAGCTTCGCCGCTTCGCGCAGGCGCTGCGCCATCGGCGACTCAGCCGGCTGCTGGTCCGCGAAGCGCGTCAGCGGAGCCACGCGCGCGGGTGCCGGCTCACCGTCGCGTGCCGGCCGCTCGATGCACCAGACGCCGTATTTTCTCGTGCCGTTTTCCGTGAACGTCCCGCCGTGCAGTTGCCAACCCGGGTGCGCATCCATGAAGGCGCGGGCTTTTTTCCAGACGTTCGACTGCTGCCCCTTGTTCACGACGATGCACTGCCCGACCTGCAGGGTTGCGAAAGGGTAATCGATTGTTGGCTGCCGGCCTTTGTTCGGGCGCTGCAGTCCGCTGCGGATGTCGAAGCTCATGCTTTCCCTTTCCCCTTCATGCGGTACACCTTGGCCGGGCCCTTGCGGGTGTGGCGGCGCACGCGCTTGGCGAGCTCGCCCTGCACCAGCCGCGTGGCGGCTTCCTCCTCGGTGATGCCGTGGCGCTCGGCGATGGTTCGCAGCGTTGCGCGCTCGGCGTCGGACAACTGAAGAAAGGCTTCTTTGGTCACTTTTCAGTTACCGGGAAGTTTCGCTTCAAGCCGTCTGAAGCGCCTTTCGTACCCCTTCGTTCGCGGCGATGCGCGGCGCAAGATCCGCCTGACCGGTCAGCACCAGGCGCGCGTGCTCGAGCATCAGTTCGCGCAGCAGCACCGCCTTGGGCCGGCCGTCGAAGCGCACGAACGCGTCGATCAGTTCCGACTCGTCGTCATCGAGGCTCAGTTTCACGTGGTGCTTGCGGATCAGAGAAAGGTCGCTGTACATGGGAACCTCCTACTGGAAAGACCGTGACGGTCGTGACTGTCGGACACTTAGCGGCGCGTGCCTTGCGGTCCGCGGAAATTGGACGTTTCCCGCGCAGGCCCGCCGTTGCTTCTACGGGTGACCGCTGCCGGTGGAACTTCGGACACCGTCATGGCAACCGGCGTATGCACCCGTTTTTTTACGACCCTCAACTGGCCCTGGTCGAAATAGCGGTCCTCACGCACCTTGCCGTCTTTGTCGAGGGTCTCGGGTTGCACGGCAATGCGGATGCACCCGTTCATCCAGGTCGTAATGGCATGCGCGATGCCTTTGTAGCCAGTCACAGGATCCTCAACGCGGTCACCCAACTCGATCGGTTCAAATGCTTGATTCATAGTCAGCGTCCTTTCAGGAAGAAAAAACCCGCCGGGCCCAAGGGGGAGAGGGTGATCCGGCGGGCAAAGGCGCGTGGCTCGTTACCAGCGCCCCATGAAGAATTTCCCACTGCGGCCCGGAGGCGGCCGGCCGCCCCTCCACAAGGCCGATGGTCGTTTGTTTGGCGCTTCAACTGCTGCCACTGGCCGGCGCCTGCTCGGGGGGGGTTATGCGAAGAAAAAACCCGCGCCGTTGCCAGCGCGGGCGAACCATGGCCCATTCCACATAAGCCAGGGGGGAGGATTACGGTGCCGTCTCTCCGGCTGTCACGGGGACCGAGATTTGAAAGCTCCCGTTGCTCCTCAGCACTGCTCGCTTCAGGGTCAGCGGTAAGCCGTGTCGCGCTGACATCCAAAACGCCCGAAGGCGCTCGGCATGGAATGATCGGTACGGTATCCATCTGCACGGAATCAGGTTTTTGCCCGATTTCGCACAGACGGCGGGTCGGATTAATGTCACTCGTGGGGGAGTGCGCGCTGCGCGCAGGGGCAGGACTGAGTGCCGAGTGCTGAGTGCTGAGTGAAGCCCTCACGCGCTGGCCCTCTGTCCCGTGACGACGTGACGATCGTGACTCGTGACGGCGGGCAAACCGAGCAGCGCCTCGCGCGTGATCTGCGATTGCGGATCAGCGGCCTTGCAGGCTGCCGCGATCCGCGCGGCATAGTCGGTTTCGCCTGTGAACTCGGTGCGCGGAAATCGGTTCTTCGACTCCCACTTACGCACGGCCTGGTAGCTCACGCCACAGGCCGCAGCCACCTCTTTTAAGCCAACGACCTCGATGGCACCCGACAAAATGTTGTGTTCCATAAGCGGCCACTTTAGAACCGAAAGTTACCAGCCGTCAAGAACTGTTTGTTCCGGCGCCGCCGCCCATACTGATCGTATGGATGAAAAGGCTGCTTTTTCAGCGAGATTGAACGAAATCTGCGACGACAAGTCGGTGCCCCCGAAGGGCGAAAACCGGCAGAGTGTGGTCGGTAAGCAGTTCGGCGTTTCCCAGAAGGACGCCCGCAAGTGGCTGGAGGGCGAAGGCTTTCCGAGCATCGAGAAGATGATCAAGATCGCCAAATGGGGCGGCGTCACCTTTGAATGGCTTGCCACCGGCCGCGGCCAGAAGGAAGTGAAGCTGGACCCGCTTTCCCCGGTTCAGCGGCGCCTGTTGCGCGCCGCCGAGGAATACCCGCCTTATGCGGTGGACCAGGCCATCAAGGTCATGGCGGCCTT
>CBDDRM010000004.1:0-4961 GCA_965233135.1 uncultured bacterium
GCCCATGGGACGGGCCAGTTCCTGCAGTTGTTGCTTGTTGATGTAGCCAGAGCGAAAGGCAATCTCTTCGGGACAGGCGACTTTCAGCCCTTGCCGGTGCTCGATGGTGGAAATGAACTGCGACGCTTCCAGCAGGCTTTCGTGCGTGCCAGTATCGAGCCAGGCATCGCCCCGGCCGAGCATCTCCACCCGAAGGCGTCCGCCCGCCAGGTAGCAACGGTTGACGTCCGTGATCTCCAGTTCGCCGCGGGCCGAAGGCTTCAGCGACGCGGCAATATCGAGTACGTCGTTGTCGTAGAAGTACAGTCCGGTCACCGCGTAGCGCGACTTGGGCTGCTTGGGCTTCTCTTCGATACTGACGGCACGGCCCAAGCCATCGAATTCCACGACGCCGTAGCGCTGCGCATCGTGTACCGGGTAGGCAAATACCGTCGCGCCGCCGAGGTTCTCCGCCGCATCCTTGAGTCGATTCGACAGGTCATGTCCATAGAAGATATTGTCTCCCAGCACCAGTGCGCACGCATCGCCGCCGACGAATTCACGGCCAATCAGAAACGCCTGGGCCAGCCCTTCCGGACGCGGTTGCTCCCTGTACGACAGCTTGATGCCCCACTTGCTCCCATCACCCAGCAGCTCTTCAAAACGTGACAGGTCATGCGGCGTGGAGATTACGAGAATGTCGCGAATTCCGGCAAGCATCAGCGTCGAGAGCGGGTAATACACCATCGGTTTGTCGTACACGGGCAAAAGCTGCTTGGAAACGACCTTCGTGACCGGATGTAGCCGCGTACCCGAACCGCCCGCCAATAGAATTCCCTTCACCGGACCTCCCGTTTGTCGTAATTCTTTTGCATCCATTTTCGGTAGTCACCGCTGATGACACCCTGCACCCAGCCTGGATTATCGAGATACCAGCGCACTGTTCTGCGCATGCCGGATTCGAACGTCTCGACTGGCCTCCAGCCCAGTTCGGCCGTAGCCTTCGAGGCGTCGATGGCGTAGCGCCGGTCGTGTCCGGGACGATCCTTGACGAAGGTAATCAAGGATTCATAGCGCACGCCATCGGCCGCGGGACGCAATTCATCGAGGATCCGGCAAATAGTCTGCACGACCTCGATGTTCTTGCATTCATTCTTGCCGCCGATGTTGTAAGTTTCGCCGACCCGCCCTTTGGCCAGCGCCAGGCGGATGGCCGTGCAATGATCACCGACATACAACCAGTCGCGCACATTGGTCCCGTCGCCGTAGACCGGCAGCGGCTTTCCACCCAGCGCATTGAGGATGATCAGTGGAACCAGTTTTTCCGGAAACTGATAAGGCCCGTAATTATTGGAGCAATTCGTGGTGATGGTCGGCAGGCCGTAGGTATGATGGTATGCACGCACCAGATGATCCGAGCCCGCTTTGGAAGCCGAATAGGGACTGTTGGGTGCATAGGCCGTGCGTTCGGTGAAAGGCGCATCGTCCGGTTGCAACGACCCGTAGACTTCGTCGGTGGAGACATGCAGGAAGCGAAAGTGCTGCCTGGCTTCGCCGCTCAGGCCGGTCCAATAAGCGCGTACCGCTTCGAGCAACTGGAACGTCCCCACCAGATTGGTCTGTACGAACTCGCCGGGGCCATGGATCGAGCGGTCCACGTGGCTCTCCGCGGCAAAGTTAATCACTGCAAGCGGTTGGCATTGGGCGAGCAATGCAGCAACCGCGTCGAAATCGCCGATGTCGCCTCGTACAAACGAATACTTTGGGTTGGATTCGACGGCCCGCAAACTGGCCAGGTTGCCCGCATAGGTCAGTTTGTCCAGGTTGACCACCTGTTCGGATTCTTCGGCGATCCATTGCTGCACGAAATTGGCACCGATGAACCCGGCTCCGCCGGTGACGATGATATTGGTGTGCGTCATGGGCGCTGCAGCGTCTGTCTAAAGGTCGCCATTCTAGGGATAATCGCGCATCTTAGTCGAACCGCCACTCTATCGCGCACGTGCCACACATTCTTCTCGTCAAGACTTCGTCCATGGGCGACGTGGTCCACAATCTTCCGGTCGTAGCCGATCTTCGAGCCAGCATCCCTGATTGCCGGATCGACTGGATGGTGGAGGAAGCGTTCAGCACCATTCCCGCCTTGCATCCAGGCGTGAACCGGATCATTCCCGTCTCAATCCGGCATTGGCGCAAGCATCCGTTCGCGGCCGGCACCTGGCGGGCAATTGCAAGGCTCAGGGATCATTTTCGCCAGACACACTACGACGATATCATCGACACGCAGGGACTTCTCAAGAGCGCGCTGCTGACCTGGATGGCAAACGGACGCCGTCATGGTTTGAACTGGAAGAGCTCGCGCGAGCCGCTTCGATTATTCTACGATCATGTCTACGAGATTCCCTGGTCGATGCATGCAGTCGAGCGCAATCGCCGACTCGCCGCCACGGCGCTGGGGTGTTCCCTATCGGGAGCGGCGGACTACGGCCTTGCGACACAATCCGAAACCAGGGCGATCGAGCAAGACGACCATGCCGCGCCCGCCGCCGATGCATTTGCCATGCTGTTGCATGCCACGAGCGCTGAAAGCAAGGAATGGCCCGAGCAGCACTGGGTGGAACTCGGCGCCGAACTCAATGCGCGCAATCTTCAGAGCGTTCTGCCCTACGGCAACGAGAAGGAGCGTCAGCGCAGTGAACGGCTGGCCGCGGCTATCCGCGGCGCGCACGTTCCCCCGCCGCTGGGCTTGCGTCCGCTCGCGGAACTGATGCGGCGCGCGCGCATCGTCGTAGGCGTGGATACTGGCCTGACGCATCTGGCAGTAGCGCTCGGCCGACCCACGATCGGCCTGTATTGCGCGACCGATCCGGCGGCGACGGGCCTTTACGGGTCGTCGCGCGCGGTAAATCTCGGCGCGGTGGGCCTCACGCCGAGCCCTGGCGACGTGGCGGCAGCCATCCATCGTTTGTTGGCTCTCCATTGATTCGCGCGCTCTATTCGCTGGCGCTCTATCTGCTGCTGCCTTGGGCGCTGTTGCATCTGGTCATTCGTGCCCGCCGGCAACCCGCCTATCTGGCGCATGTGGCGGAGCGCTTCGGCATATTCCCGACGACCATGCCGACGCGGGTCATCTGGATTCATGCGGTTTCAGTCGGCGAGACCCGCGCGGCGGAACCGCTCATCAAGGCGCTGCAGGTGAGTCACCCCGAGCATCGCATTCTCCTTTCACATGGCACGCCCACCGGTCGAGAAACTGGCGTTGAGCTGTTTGGCGATCGCGTCGAGCGCTGTTATCTGCCCTACGATTTCAACTGGGCCGCGCGCCGCTTTCTGCGCTACTTTCGGCCGGTCGTGGGGATCGTCATGGAGACGGAAATCTGGCCGAACCTCATCCATGCCTGCGTGGATGCCGCTACGCCGGTGTATCTGGTCAATGCGCGCATGTCGCAAAAATCGGCGCGAGGATACCGGCGCACGGGCGCATTGGCCAAGGCAGCACTGGCAAGTTTCGCGCACATCGTGGCGCAGACGCAGCGGGATGCACAGCGTTTGCGGGAGCTTGGCGCAAACAATGTATCCGTTGTCGGAAACATCAAGTTCGATCGCCGCGCACCGCCCGAAATGCTCGAACTCGGCAGTGCGTTGCGCAGCCGGTTCGGCGCGCACAGGCCCGTGTTGCTGGCTGCAAGTACGCGCGAGGGCGAGGAGGCCCTGATCCTGGACGTGCTTTCGAACGCGGACATTCGCGGGTTGCTGACAATCATTGTTCCGCGCCACCCGCAGCGTTTCGGGGAGGTCGAGGAACTGATCAGGCGGCGCGGCTTCGGATTGCAGCGCCGAAGCGCGAATCGGCCGATTGATGCGGCAACCCGCATCGTCCTTGGCGATTCGATGGGAGAAATGTTCGCGTACTACGCCGCTTGCGATGTCGCGTTCGTCGGGGGCAGCCTGCTGCCGCTGGGCGGTCAGAACCTGCTGGAAGCTTGCGTGGTCGGGCGGCCGGTCATCGTCGGGCCGCACACGTTCAACTTCGAGGACGCGACCTTGCAGGCGATTGAAGCAGGCGCCGCAATCCGCGTGGCCGACGCTTCGGAATTAATCGAAATCACCGAAGTATTGCTACGTGATCCGGGCCGGCGCCGCGCCATGTCCGAGGCAGGCAAACAATTCACCGAAACGCATCGCGGCGCGACAGCACGCACCCTAAATCTTATCCGCTGGTGATGCTTACGCCGCGAGTTCCGTAATGACTTGCTGTACGCGCTGGTCGCGCGGTCCTTCCGGAAGTTCATCGACAAGTTGTAATTGGAAGGCACCGGCGATGCGTGCGGCGCGCGGATCGAGCCGGGCCAACAATCGATCGTAGAAGCCACCGCCGTAACCCAGCCGCGCGCCGGTCACGGCAAACGCAACGCCTGGCACCAGCATGAATTCGGTCTGTTCGGGCGGGAGCAGCGGGCAGGACTCCGTGGGTTCGCGAATGCCCCAGACACCGGCCACGAGGTCGGCCTCAAGGTCCGCCACCTGTCTCAGTTCCAAGGCATGTTCGACGCGGTTAATGCGGGGCAGCAGCAATTGCTTGCCGTCGGCGAGCGCGCGCGCGAGAAAACCGGACGTGTCCAGTTCACTGCCAAACGATGCATAGGCTGCGACACAGCGAGCATCGTGATAAGCCGGCAAGGCCAATAACTTCTGCGTGATGATGTGGGACGCTCGTGCGCGCAGGTCCGCCCCAGCGGTCTCACGGCGCGCAAGGACGGTTCTGCGCAAATCGGCCTTGGCCTGCTTGAGCGCCTCCAGAGCGTCCGCGTCGCGGCCATTCATGAGCGGCACGCGCGGTTACTGCACGTCTTCCTTGAGCAGGGCGTTGACGTCGGCCAGGTCGGCTTCGGCCAGTTTGCCCAGTGCCGCCTTGAGCCGCAACTGGTTCACGATGGTGTTGTACAGCGCCTGCGCCAGGTCGCGCTGGGCCGCAGCCAGTT
>CBDDRM010000005.1:0-4914 GCA_965233135.1 uncultured bacterium
AGGAACGGATAATTGATCTCGCCAGTGCTCGGTTCGTGCCGGCCGGGCGTTCCTGCGAGTTGCATATGTCCGATTTTTGCGAGGTTCTTCTCGATGGTTGGCGCCAGATCGCCTTCCATGATCTGCATGTGGTAGATATCGTACTGGAACAGCAGATTGGGCACATTCGCGTAATGCATGATGTCGAACGCCTGGCTCGAATAATTCAGAAAGAAGCCAGGAATGTCGCGGGTGTTGATGGCCTCGATCAGCACCTCCATTTTGTGCATGGCAAGTTCTTTGCCGGCAAACTGCAGATTGGCGATGTAGGTCTCGCGCATCTTGTCTTCGTCCACGCCGCGCGGCTTGAGACCCGCCATGCAATGGATCATTGCGCAATCGAGCGCCTTGGCGTATTCGACAGCCGTTCCCACGTTATCCTGGAATTGACTCACCCTGGCCGGATCGCAGGCCAAACCGCGGTCGCCCGCCGCCCAATCGCCCGGAGGCATGTTGAACAGCACCATTTTCAGCTTGTGATGATCGAGTTGTTCCTTGATCTGCGCGGCGGGAAAGTCGTACGGGAACAGGAACTCGACCCCCTGGAATCCTGCTCTGGCCGCAGCGCCAAAACGTTCCAGGAATCCGACCTCATTGAACATCATGGAAAGGTTGGCGTTGAATCTGGGCATGGGTCCTCCCCGGATTTATTGGAAATTGGTTGGCGGGAGCGGCAATTATAGCCGTCCACACCGTTATAATCGGGTCGTCAATCCGGATGCAAGCGAGTTGCCGATGAAGTTCAAGGGGACCGAGTCCTACGTCGCCACCGAGGACCTGATGATGGCTGTAAACGCCGCCGTCACGCTCGAGCGGCCTCTGTTGATCAAGGGCGAGCCTGGCACAGGCAAGACCATGCTGGCCATGGAAGTTGCCCGGGCGCTGGATCTCCCGTTGTTGCAATGGCACGTGAAGTCCACCTCCAAGGCCCAGCAGGGACTCTATGAATACGATGCCGTCTCGCGGCTGCGCGATTCGCAGCTCGGGGATGGGCGCGTGCACGATATTGCCAATTACATTGTCCGCGGCCCGCTGTGGGATGCATTCGATTCCGAGCGCCAGGCCGTGCTGTTGATCGACGAGGTGGACAAGGCCGATATCGAATTTCCGAACGACCTGCTGCGCGAGCTCGATCGAATGGAATTCTATGTCTACGAGACGCAGAAACTGGTGAAGGCAAAGCACCGGCCGGTCATCATCATCACCAGCAACAACGAAAAGGAGCTGCCCGACGCGTTCCTGCGCCGGTGTTTCTTTCATTACATAAAATTTCCCGACAAGGAGACGATGCAGCGCATCATCGACGTGCATTTCCCGGACTTGAAGAAATCGCTGCTGCGCGAAGCGCTGGAAGTGTTCTTCGAGATCCGCGACGTGCCCGGCCTGAAGAAACGGCCCTCGACGTCCGAACTGCTCGACTGGCTCAAGCTGCTCATGGTCGAGGATGTTTCGCCGCAGACATTACGCGGCAAGGACCAGTCGAAAATCATTCCGCCTCTTGCCGGTGCCCTGCTCAAGAACGAGCAGGATGTGCATCTGTTCGAGCGGCTGGCGTTCATGACGCGCAGGGCAGGAGCCAAGGATTAGGCATGCGGCGCAAATGCATCGCGCCGCATATCGGGAAATTCTAAAACCCTACCGGGAAGGTCCATGAGTCGTTTTACTGCGCAAGTAACGCTGCTCTGTATTTTTACGCTGTCCGGTTTCTCCGGGCTGATCTACGAGTCGATCTGGAGCCATTACCTCAAGCTTTTTCTGGGCCACGCGGCTTACTCGCAAGTGCTGGTTCTGGCCATTTTCATGGGCGGACTTGCTGTCGGTTCAGCCCTCGCCGGACGTTTTTCCGCGCGCTGGCGAAGTGTGTTGCTGGGGTACGCGGTAGTCGAGGCGATTACCGGTGCGATCGCGCTGATGTTCCATGGCGCATTTGACCGCGTGACCCAGGCCTCGTTTGCCTACGTGCTTCCGCAACTGCAGTCGGAAGCCGCCGTCTATGCGTACAAATGGGGTCTGGGCGCGCTCATGATCCTGCCCCAGTCGATTTTGCTGGGCATGACGTTTCCCTTGATGAGCGCAGGATTCGTGCGCCTCGCGCCGGATGCCGCAGGCCGCAGCGTGTCGATGCTGTATTTCACGAACAGCATCGGCGGCGCGGTCGGCGTTCTGGCGAGCGGTTTCATTCTGATTCCGAAAGTTGGATTGCCCGGCGCCATGATGACGGCGGGTTTGCTGAATTTCCTGGTGGCGCTGGTCACGTGGGTCATGGTCAAGAAATTGCCGGACATGCCCGCAGTGAGCGCTGCAACCGCGTCTGCGGGCGGGTTGCAGCAACGGGCCGCGAATTATCGCGTGTTACTCGCCGCTGCGCTGATAACCGGCATGGCGTCGTTCTGTTACGAGATCGGCTGGCTGCGGATGCTGAGTCTCGTTCTGGGCGCAAGTACGCACGCGTTCGAATTGATGCTGTCGTCGTTCATCATGGGGCTGGCGCTGGGGGGGTGGTGGATCAAACGCCGCATCGAGCGCACGGGCGATCTTTGGAACCTGCTGGGTGTGATCCAGCTCGTGATGGGCTTTCTGGCGTTGATGACGTTGTTCGTGTATGACCAGACCTTCGACTGGATGAGCGTCGTCATGCAGACGTTCACGCGCACCGAAGCAGGGTACGTCGGCGTCAACTGGGCCAGCCATCTTATCGCCTCGGCACTCATGCTGCCGGCCAGCTTCTGTGCCGGCATGACGTTGCCCGTCATCACGTTCGCAGCACTGCGCAGCGGCCTGGGCGAGCGCGCGATCGGCGGCGTGTACGCCGCCAACACCGTTGGGGCTATCACCGGCATCGTTCTGGCCATTCACGTGTTCATGCCTGCCTTCAACGCCAAGGGCGTCATCATTGCCGGTGCGGCGATGGACTTTGGCCTTGGCCTGGCGATCCTGGGCACGATGATCCAAGGCAGGAGGCTGCGCCGCGTGACGGTGGGTGCCGTAGCGGGCGTGGCTGCGTTTTCGGTGACGTTGGTGGCGGCCGATGTGGATCCCCTCAAAGTGACCTCGGGTGTCTTCCGTCATGGCTTCAGCCGCTCGTCGTATGACGAAGTACTTTACCTGCGCGACGGCAAGACGGCCAACGTGAGTCTGACGCGCAGCGGCTCGGAAATCAGCATTGCAACCAACGGAAAAGTCGACGCCTCGGTCAACATGGGGCCGGGCCTGGCCGGCATCGACGAGATCACGCAGACCTTGCTCGGCGCGTTGCCCCTCATGCTGCACCCGGAACCGAAACGCGTCGCCGTGATTGGCTTCGGCTCCGGCATGACCACGCATGTCCTGTTGTCCGATCCCGGACTGGACGCGGTGGATTCGATCGAGATCGAACCGCGCATCGTCGAGGCGGCGCGCCAGGGATTCTTTCCGCGCAACCGGCAGGCCTATGACGACCCCAGAAGCAGGCTGCACATCGAGGACGCCAAGACTTTCTTTTCCGTCACCAACAAACAGTACGACATCATCGTTTCGGAGCCCTCGAACCCATGGGTGAGCGGTATCTCGTCGCTGTTCACGCAGGAGTTCTACCGCAACACCGCCTCCCATTTGCATGATGGCGGATTGCTCGTGCAGTGGATTCAATTGTACGAGATCGATTTCGATTCGGTTGCTTCGATCATCAAGGCACTGTCGCCGGAATTTCAGGATTACGCGGTTTTCATCTCCGACCGCAACAATCTGATCATTGCGGCAGCGAAAAACCGCCAGATCGGTCCGCTGCAGGAACGCGTCTTCGACGTGCCCGGGCTGCGCGAAGATTTGCAGCGCGTTTCCATCCTGACTGGCGACGATGTGCGGGCAAGACGCGTCGGCGACAAGCAGTTGCTCGATCCTTTCTTCAAGCGCTCCCTGGCACCGGTCAATTCGGATTACTTTCCGTTCATCGATCATCGCGCCGCGCGCGCTCGCTTCATGGGGAAGATCGCAGCCGAGCCCGTGTTGCTGCTGCTGGCGGAGCTTCCCATACAGGAGATGCTGTCGCCGGAGTCCGCTGGACCGGCCTCCTGGAAGCCTCTGTCCCTTCAGAACCCGGCAGAGCGAGCGCTGGCGCAGATCGTGGTGCGCTTCACGCTCGAGGGCCATGACGATATCGTGCTCGGTCGCATGCGCGATTCCCTGGCAGTCGCCAGAATCGGGGCGGCGGACTGCGGCAAGCAGGCTCCAGGAATCTGGCAGGCCGGATGGGTCAATATCGGGCGCTTTGTCGCCCCCTATCTCGACCCGGGCAAGGCAACCGCATTCTGGAACAAGCTGCTTCCGCCACAGTGCCGCGATCGCATGAGCGTCGATGCGAGGCGCTGGTACCGTTTGCTGAGTGCCGTGGCGGCACGCGATGCCCGGGCGATGATAGAGCATGGCGACGAATTGTTGCGTCACGCGGACATGCAGACTCCAGCGCGCGATACGCGCTACGCAGCCGCCAGCGTCATCCTCGGACAACTTGCGTTGCAGCACCCGGAGGGCGCGCGGGAGGTCTGGGGGCAGTTGCAGGAACGTTTGCCAGGCAACGGCGAGGGTTCGATCGAACTGCGCTGGCTCCAGGCCATCACGGTCGCGCGACTGCAGGGCCTGCGCAATTGACAACGCACGGAGGATTGCTTGCTGACTGATTTTTTTCTGGGCTTGCGCGAAGGCGGCATACCGGCGTCTGTCAAGGAGTATCTGGTGTTGCTCGAGGCGCTGCAAAAACACGTCTCTTCGGGCGACCTGGATGAGTTTTATTACTTGTCGCGCGCATGCCTGGTCAAGGACGAAGCGAACTACGACAAGTTCGATCGCGTATTCGGCGCTTATTTCAAGGGCATCGCGAGCCAGCCTCAAGGTGTTACC
>CBDDRM010000006.1:0-20289 GCA_965233135.1 uncultured bacterium
GAGCCGAGCACCTTTGTTCGACCGGCATCGACGATGATCACGTGGAATTCGCCGGGGCCGTCCTGATCGGCGGCACGCTTCGGACCCGTGGTAAACGACAGATAATTGCTGATGGATTGACCTGTAGCAGAGCGCGTCAGCAATCGCAGCAGCAGGGACACATCTTCCAGCGTTGCAACGATTTTCTCGACACCGGTGATGGCCACGTGCACGCGCGGCATGGTCGTCGTCATGCGCCCGTTACCTTCATTGGTGACGATCATGGTCGAGCCGGTTTCGGCGATCATGAAGTTGGCACCGGTAATGCCCATGTCTGCATCAAAAAAGTGCGGCCGCAGGATTTCGCGCGCTTCGTGGGTCAGCGCAGCGATGTCGTCCAGTCTAGGCCGACCATGCTTCTCGGCGAACAGATCGGCAATGTCGTCTTTCGACTTATGCACCGCCGGCGCAATGATATGGGAGGGCGTTTCGCCTGACTGCTGGATGATGTACTCGCCCAGATCGGTCTCGCGTACGTCGAGCCCGGCGCCCTTGAGCGCCTGATTGAGATTGGTCTCTTCGCCCAACATCGATTTCGACTTGATGATCTTGCGCACCTTGTGACGACGCGCGATTTCGATGACCAGATCATTGATCTGCTGGGGCGTTTCCGCCCAGTGAACGATGGTGCCCGCGGCTAGCGCCTTTTGCTCCCACTGCTCGAGCAGCACGTCCATGTATTGCAGGCCGAAATCCCGGATGCGCGCCGCCTCGTCGCGGATCTCTTCGAAATTATCCAGCTCCAGTATGGAGCGGGAGCGCGCAACCACGAGTTTGCCTTTGGCATTGCGCAGGGCCTTCTGCACCTTGGGGTCGGCAAGCTTGTCGCTGGCGACCCGTTTGAATTCATTCGATGAAATCTGCATGCTTGTGCGCCTTCAGTTTGCGGTTCTGCGGTCCATGTCCCGGTCGGGGTCGGTCATGCCGGCCAGTACTTCGGCCACGTGCAATACCCGCATGCTGTTTTCGCCGCGGCGGCGCAGCCTGCCTTCGATGTTCAGCATGCAACCGAGATCTCCGAGAACCAGCGCGTCGGCCTGGGCGGCCTGCACGTCTTCGCATTTGAGGTCGGCAATGCGCGCGGAGATTTCGCCATACTTGACCGCGAAGGTGCCGCCGAATCCGCAGCATTGCTCGGGCTGTTGCATCTCCCGCACGGCCAGCCCGGCCACTTGTGCAAGCAGTGCGCGCGGTTGTGTCTTGACGTTCAGTTCGCGTAATCCCGCGCAGGAATCGTGATAGGTCACCGATCCGCTGAACTGCCCGGGCACGCTGGTCACGCGCGCCACGTTGACGAGAAAATCGGTGAGTTCGAAGGTCTTGCGCGAGATCGCCTCGACCTGCGCGGTCAGTTCTGGAAATTCCGACAGCAGTTCGGGATAGTGGGTACGGATCATGCCCCCGCAGGAGCCCGAGGGCACGACGACATAGTCGCAGCCGGAAAATTCCGCGATCATTTTTTTAGCCAGCGCCTGCGCGGCTTTGCGATCGCCCGAGTTGTAGCCCGGCTGGCCGCAGCAGGTCTGACTGGCCGGCACGACGACTTCACATCCCGCGGATTCCAGCAGTTTCAGAGACGCAAACCCGATGCTCGGACGCATCAGGTCCACCAGGCAGGTGACAAACAGGCCAACTTTCATGGATTCCCCGGGGCAAAAGTCAGGCGGCCGCATTTCAGGGCAGCGTTTTTAGTGCGTTCGGGAAGCGAACCGTGCCTCCCAAACGGTTTTGTACTTGCGCTGGTGATGGGCCACCGGGGTGGAACATGCACGCTGAATAACAGCCGCGCGCAGCGCAACATGCAGCGAATCATAACATGACACGAATTTGCCCCCGTTGACGTTGTGGCCGCAGTTTTCGGCATGTAAAATTGCGGCATTGCACAATCGCGTGAGACATCCCGTGGCCGAAGGCAAAACCTCGATTCAAGTCATCGAACGCATGATGGATCTGCTCGACGCGCTGGCGCGCAACGACGAGCCCGTGAACCTCAAGCGGCTCGCACATGCCACCACGCTGCATCCGTCCACGGCACACCGGATTCTGAACATGATGGTCGAGTTCCGCATGGTCGATCGCATAGAGCCGGGCACCTACCGGCTTGGCATTCGCTTGCTGGAGTTGGGCAACCTTGTGAAGTCGCGCATCAATCTGCGCCAGGAAGCGTTGCCGTTCATGCGCCGGCTGCACCAGGAGTTACACGAAACGGTCAATCTGTCCGTACGCCAGGGCGACGAGATGGTCTATGTCGAAAGGTTGCTGTCCGATCGAACTGCGATGCGCGTCGTGCATCTGATAGGCGCACGCGCGCCGCTTCATATAACCGCTGCCGGGAAAATCTTTCTGCTCGAGGACGGACCCGAGAAATGCCGGGAGTACGCGCAGCGTACCGGGCTCGAGGTATACACGAAAAACACGATCCGGGATCTGTCGACGCTCAGCAAGGAACTGGATCGGGTGCGTCGTCTCGGCTATGCCCTGGACAATGAAGAAGCGGAAAGCGGCGTGTCCTGTATCGGCGCCGGCATTCACGACGACGAAGGACGCCTCGTCGCGGGGTTATCGCTCTCTGCGCCTTCCAATCGATTGGACAAGGCGTGGTACCCCAGAGTCAAACAAGTTGCAGAGGAAATTTCGCGCGCCCTGGGCAATCTGCCGGGCGCCCAGGTGGCCTGAAAACCGTTATGCCGCCCGGCGCGTCAGCCCTCGACGCGCAGGATATCTTTCTCTATCCAGCTTTTGATGCGGTTGGCATCGGCAATCCGGGAGAGTTTTCCCCAGGAATCGAGCAACACGATGATGACCGGCTTGTCGGCAATCATCGCTTGCATCACCAGACAACGCCCCGCTTCGCTGATATAGCCCGTCTTGGACAGCCCGATATCCCACTTGCTGCTCTTGATCAGGCGATTGGAATTGACATAAGACAGCAAGCGCTGCCGGCGTCTGCCTTCGGACTCGATCTTGAAGGAGTCCGAGGTCGTATATTCACGTATGAGCGGATAGGTGTGCGCAGCCGCTACCATTTTGGCCAGATCTTCGGCCGTCGAAACATTCTCCGGGCTAAGGCCGGTCGAATCGCCAAAATGCGTGTTCGTCATTCCGAGTTCGGCCGCCTTCTGATTCATCGCTGTGACGAATGCGTCGGTGCCGCCCGGAAAATTGCGCGCAAGTGAGGCGGCGGCTCGATTTTCCGATGCCATCAGCGCCAGTTTCAACATCTCCGCGCGCATCAGATGGGTGCCTACACGCAGTTTCGAACGCGAACCCTTCTTGCGATCGACGTCGTTCTGGTCGATGTCGATGGTTTCCAGGAGTGGCAAACCCGAATCGAGGACTACCATGGCGGTCATCAACTTGGTGATGGACGCAATCGGCATGACCTGATCCACGTTCTTGCCCAGGAGCGATTCGCCCGAGTCCTGGGCCAGCACCAAAAATGCACTGGATCGCAGCCGCAACGCGGCAGGTTTTGCCGAAAAATGCGCCTGCTTCATACCGGTCCGGACCATACGGTCGGCGGCTCCAGTCGGCATGCTGCTTAGGGCCAGGCACACGGCCAACAAACCAAGGATAACCTTCATTACTTTCCACCCCGAATTCAACAAACTGTATTTATTGATTAATTCTTCGTCATCGCACTCGCTTCCGAAATCGAGCAGCTGTCTCGGGAAGAAATGCGGACCTACGGTCGTTCAGAATTATAGTAACAAAATCAATATTTAAGAGAACATACTCAATAACGTGTTTAGCTTATTATGCTGGCTCGTTCATTCTTTGAATATTTGTCACAATCCCGAGATGCAAGCCGCGGGCCAGCTCCAAGAATGACCTAATTGCCCACTTCATTGCCATGCGCCAGCTCTTCTACTTTTTTTTGCTCCTGCTGCAAATTCCACATGTGCGCATACGTTGCGCCCTGCTCGAGCAATTGACGATGGCTGCCCCGCTCGACGATGCGGCCGGCCTCCATGACGAGTATCTGGTCCGCATCGATGACCGTCGATAGGCGATGGGCAATGGTCAACGTGGTGCGGCTGAGCGAAATGCGCCGCAACTCGGTTTGAATGGCTTTCTCGGATTTGGAATCCAGCGCAGAGGTGGCTTCGTCAAAAATCAGAATCTTCGGATTCTTCAGCAAAGCGCGCGCAATCGCGACCCGCTGCTTCTCCCCGCCCGAGAGCTTCAGACCCCGCTCACCCACCGTCGTGTCATAACCGTCGGGTAGCGATTCGATCAGATCGTGAATGTGCGCGGAACGTGCCGCCTCGATGACCTGGCTGCGCGTTGCAGTCGGATCGCCATAGGCGATGTTATAAAAGATCGTGTCGTTGAACAGCACCGTATCCTGGGGCACGATGCCGATTGCCGCGCGCAAGCTCCTTTGCGTGATATCCCGGATATCTCGGCCATTGATTCTGATGCATCCGTTGCTGACATCGTAAAAACGAAACAGTAATCGTGCGAGCGTGGATTTGCCGGATCCGCTCGTCCCAACCACCGCGACGGTCTGCCCCGCCGGAATCACGAAGCTCACATCATGCAGGATGGTGCGGCGCGCTTCGTAGTGAAAATCCACATGCTCGAAACTCACGCTCGGCAGCTCTGCTGGGAGTTCGGTCGCATTCGCGGAATCCTGCACTTCGCGATTCTCCGAGAGCAGACGAAACATCTTGTCCATATCGACCAGCGATTGCTTGATCTCCCGATATACCATCCCGAGAAAATTGAGCGGGATGTACAACTGGATCAGCAGCCCGTTGACGAGAACAAGATCGCCGAGCGTGAGCTGCTTTGCGACGACACCTTGCGCAGCCAATATCATGAGCGCGGTCACGGCCGCGGCAATCACGAAACTCTGGCCGATATTCAACGCGCCAAGCGAAGCCTCGTTCTTTACGTCGGCGGCTTCGAAGTTCTTCAGGCTCTCGTCGTAACGCCGCGCCTCGAACTCCTCATTGTTGAAATATTTGACAGTTTCGTAATTGAGCAGACTGTCGATGGCGCGGGTATTCGCCTTGGCGTCGAGTTCATTGGCGCGCCTGCGTATGTCCATGCGCCATTCCGTGACGATGACGGTAAAGCCCAGATAAATGACCACCGCCGCCATGGTAATTGCCATGAAGCGCCAGTCGAATTTGGCAAGCAAGACGAACGCGACCAGACTGAACTCGATGAGCACCGGAATGATCGAGAACAACATGTAACTCAGCAGGGTCGAAATGCCGCGGGTCCCGCGCTCAATATCGCGCGAGACGCCGCCGGTCTGGCGATCAAGGTGGAAACGCAGGCTCAGGCTGTGCAGATGCCTGAATACTTGCAATGCCACCCGGCGGATTGCACGCTTGGCAACGCGGACGAAGACGATGTCGCGCAGTTCGGCGAACAGCGTCGTGGATAATCGCAGCAACCCGTAGATAGCCAGCAACGCGAACGGCAGCACCAGCACGGCCTGCCTGGTGTCGAGGGAATCTATGATCTCCTTCATGACCAGCGGTACCCCGACATTGGCCAGCTTGGCGGCCGTCAGGCAAAGCAGTGCCACCGCCACACGCGCCTTGTACTCAAGCAGGTAGGGCAGTAGCGTGCGTATGGTTTTCCAGTCATTGCGGCGCTGGGCGGCAATTCCGGGGGACCGCGGCGAAGTGGCGATAGATTCCAAAGGGCGACTGCGTATGACAGAAATTCAGCGGCGGCTCGACGCGGGAAGTTCATTCGATCGGACCCCGACAACGAATCCGTGGGTCGCAGCGATGCGGGCTGCGCAATGACTTCGAGCGCGTGGCATTCTATCGGGGCCGGCCGTTGCTGTATATTGGTTCGCCTGCGGCAACGCACCGGCATGAGCCCGGAGGCCCCGCACCGAGAGATAGGAGTGCAAGTTCTATCATGAGTGCCGCTACTCGCTGGATATTCATCGCACTGGTGGTTTTCGCGGGGTTATTCGCCGCTTATACCTGGGTAGCATTGACGTGGAGTTACTCGGAAGGAGAACGCGCCGGCTACGTGCAGAAGCTGTCCAAGAAGGGCTGGCTGTGCAAGACCTGGGAGGGCGAACTCGCATTGGTCACCATGCCCGGCACGGTCGGCGAGAAGTTTTACTTCAGCGTGCGCGATGACAGCCTAGCGCAGACCATCAACCGTTCGATCGGGCGTCGCGTTTCTCTCGACTATGAGGAGCATATCGGCATTCCGTCGAGTTGCTTTGGCGAAACCAGGTATTTCATTACCGGTATAAAAGCAATCGAGGACGTGGCACCTCTGGGCCCTCTGCCTTCACAGCCCGCTCCGACGCCGCCGCTACCTGCGCCTGCTAACCAGAGCAACTGATAGGTGCGGGAGTATCGCCCGGGGGAGACGTAAGCGCTGGGGTGCGCAAAAAGAAAACGGGCATCAGATGCGCCCGGACGCAATACGCACGAGCCATGGCCATGCTCAAGCAGCGACCATGGCATTTTAACGTTGTTCTGCCGGGATCCACGCAGCGGCGGAAGAGATGATGCCGCTAAGAAATACAAGCCGGCCTGCGCGTCACAACGTATCCCTCGCCCGCCCATAAGCCGAACTGCTTGTCAGCAGCCGCACTACCGCGTATGCCAGCCATGCCATCAGGCGCGCCGGCAGCCGCATGCTGGGCCCATACTCGCGACTCACTGGCGACGAGCTCAATGCAATGGCAGTATGCAAAGAATTGCGCAGTTCCCGCGCAAACGCGCCGTCCTTCACGACTACGTTGGCTTCACGGGCAAGGATCAGGCTCAGCGGATCGATGTTTGACGAGCCTACGGTTGCCCAATCGCCATCGATGACGGCGACTTTGGCGTGCAGGAAGCTACGATCGTATTCGTGAATCTCTACCCCGGCATCCAGCAGCTGCTGATAAATTGCGCGGGTGGCGTGGTGCACGAGAAAATACTCGACGCGACCCTGCAGCAGGAGCACGACTCGCACCCCGCGTGCAGCAGCCTCGCGTAGCGCCCGACGGAAACGCTGCCCGGGCAGGAAGTAGGCATTGGCAATCATGATTTCGGAACGGGCGCCTCGAATTGCCGCCAGATAGGCCCGCTCAATGTCGTGGCGGTGACGGAAGTTATCGCGAATCAGGAATGCTGCGCGCCGCGCACCGGCCTTTGGCGTGTCGGGACGGGGGCTCAACAAGGGCTTCCATTTGCTGCGCATCTGTGCCGAGGCGGCGCGCAGCCACACCGCTCGCACGGCGATGTGCATGTCCATGACCAGCGGCCCCTGAACGCGGACGGCATAATCGAATCGGGGATGATTCGTTGTGGAAGGATCGATGTCATCGACGACGTTGATGCCGCCGCAGAAGCCGACACTGCCGTCGATCACGGCGAGTTTGCGGTGCAGGCGCCGCAGGCGGGTTTTCTGAAACCGAAACAGCGATCGTTCTGGCCGGAACACGAGCACCTGCACAGCCGCATCAAGCAGCCGCTGCTGCATTTTCGAAGTGAACCGACGCGAGCCAAAACCATCGACCAGCAGGTGCACGGTCACGCCACGATCTGCTGCCCGCATCAGGGCGAGCGCGATGCGCTCGCCCGTGCCATCGGTTTCAAAGATATATGTCTCGAGATAGATTTCGCTCGCGGCTTCATCGATTTCGCGCTCCAGGGCCGGGAAAAACTGTTCGCCGTTGCGCAGAAGATCGATGCGGTTGCCCGCGCGAAACCTCATGACTTCCGGATCAGGCGCGCGGATAGCGCGATGTGATCTGACACCCGCGACCAGGAGCGTCCGTGATGCGCGTGCGCCAGTTCGATGGAGAAGCCGCGCACGTAAATTCGATCAAGATGGAGCACCGGCAGGAACGCCGGATAGCTGCGGGCAGGGCGGCCGGCGGTGGTTTCGAATACCTCGGCCACGGCGAGCGAGGGCACGAGCGCATTGCTGGCATACCGGCGCCAGTCATTGAAGTCGCCGGCGATGACCAGCGGCGCGTCCGCGGGGACCAGCTGCTGGATACGATTCTTGATGAGGTTCAACTGCTTCTTGCGCCAGTGTGCGAGAAGTCCCAGATGGACGTTGATACAGTGAAGCGGATGCGTCCAACCCGGGATGGCGATCTCACAATGCAGCAAGCCGCGGCGTTCACTGTCGTGCATTGAAATATCCACGTTGTCCCAACGCGAGATCGGATACTTGCTCAGGATGGCATTGCCATGGTGCCCATGGTCATACACGGCGTTCTTGCCATAGGCAAAATCGTGCCAGATGGAATCAGCCAGAAATTCGTATTGTGGCGCCGAGGGCCAGTTGCTGTGGCGCACGGAATGCGTTTCGTGCAGGCCTTGCACTTCCTGCAGAAACACCACATCGGCGCCGATGCGTCGCAGCCTGTCGCGCAGTTCGTGCACCGACATCGAGCGCTTGAACTGCGAGAATCCCTTGTGGATGTTGTAGGTCACGACCTGGAGCTTCTCGACTTGCGGGGCTTGATTCGTCAACTCTTGCATCCTCTCACCAGGTCTGTCACGCACGCCTTCACGGGGCTGCACTGCATCAATTCGCCAAGGCGCCGCTCTTTTTTTCTATCTCACGCACTAATGCCAGGAAACGCCTCTCCACAGCGTTTCCCACCAGCAGTGTACCGATCACGGGCGGAACGCCGAAATCCGGCGTGAAGCCTCCTTCGAAGCGCAATTGCACGCCCGAGTCACTCGACCGCAGATAATAGACGCCGTGCAACTCCTTAAAGTTGCCGGCGACCGCTCTCGAAACGATCCGGTCAGGGGGAAACTCGTCGATAGCCAGGCGCACGTACATCGAGAACCTGAGAAACAGCAACCGTGTCTCGCCACGCTGGTCGAGCAGGACGCTGGGCCCATTGCGGGATAGCACCCGACTTTCAAGTACTCCGGGGACGAATTCCGACAGGCGATCATAGTCCGTGAGAACGTTCCAGGCATCCGCGCTGCTGGCGCCGATCTGCGCGGTGGCCGTGATGTCGAAGCGATCACCATGGCGCGTGGTCTTTACGCTGACATCAGCGGCCTGCGCAACCGGCGCAGCCAGCACGAACAGCAGAAACGTGGAGGCGTTACCGAGGCCGCGGCAAAAGCCGCCCGGCGCCCCGGCTATTTGCCGGCCCTCAGGAAACGGCGAGCATACGGTCCAGTGCCACACGCGCCAGTCGCGCATCGCGCTCCGGGACCTTGATCTGGTTGACGACCTTGCCACTGGCCAGATTTTCCAGTGTCCAGGCGAGATGCTGCGGATCGATGCGAGCCATGGTGGAACACATGCACACCAGCGGTGCCATGAACTGGATCTGCTTGCCCTGCGACTTGAACTCCTCGGCAATACGGTTGACCAGATTCAGTTCCGTACCGACCAGCCAGCGCGTATTGGCCGGCGCTGCGGCGATGGTTTTGATGATGGTCTCGGTCGAGCCGACGTAATCCGACAGTTTGCATACCTCGAACTTGCATTCAGGGTGCGAGATGACGAGCCCGTCGGGATGCTGATTGCGGAACTTCAATATATGCTGGGGCTGGAACATCTGGTGCACCGAACAATGCCCCTTCCACAGGAGTATTTTGGCGTTCCGTATCTGTTCGGCTGTCAGTCCCCCCATCGGCTCATCGGGATCCCAGACTTGCATCTGCTCGAGATCGATACCCATGAGATGTCCGCTCCAGCGGCCCAGATGCTGGTCCGGAAAGAACAGCACTTTCTCGCGTCGCGCGAAGGACCATTCCAGAATCTTGCCGGCATTGGAAGAGGTACAGACAATGCCGCCATGCTCGCCGCAAAACGCCTTGAGGTCTGCGGCGGAATTAATGTAGGTGACGGGCGTGACGGACTGGTCGGGGTCGAGCACTTCCGACAGCTCCCGCCAGGCGCGCTCCACTTTCGGCAGACTTGCCATATCGGCCATGGAACAACCCGCCGCCATGTCGGGCAGTACGACCACCTGACCGGGCTTGCCGAGAATGTCAGCGACTTCGGCCATGAAGTGCACGCCGCAGAACACAACGTAATCGGCATCGGTATTGCCCGAGAGCTTCGAGAGCCTGAGCGAATCGCCTGTCAGGTCGGCATGCTTGTAGACGTCCGCGCGCTGGTAGTGGTGGCCAAGGATGACCAGGCGGTTGCCCAGCGCTTTCTTCGCCGCAACGATACGCGCTTCACAGTCATCGTCCTGAAGCTGACTGTAACGGTCGAAAGCGATTGCAGTGGCAGACATTTTCCTCAAGCTCCCAAATTGACCGGTTTCACCATCAAAACCCTACCATACTGAGACACCCTGCGACGCCAATTGTTGCATCACACTACGCTCTGTACAATCTGCGGCAGGGCGCGCAGCACTTTGGCGTTGGTCCAGGAAAAAACCTTCTCCGCCGCCTGGTCATGAGGCAGCCAGACATAGGCGACGTGCTCGCGAGGAGCAAGTCTGACGGGCACTTGCCCCGCCACGCGCAAGCCGAAAACATGCTCGGTATTGCGCACCACCCCGGGTGCATAACGCCAGCGCCATTCCTGATAGATCTCGAATTCATTCTGCATGTGCCAGTCGGCCAGCACCCCGGCGCGCGCATTCAAGCCGGTTTCCTCCTCGACCTCGCGCGAAGCGGTTTCGACCAGGCTCTCGCCTTCGTGCTGGCTGCCGGTCACGGATTGCCAGAAACCGGGCCGATCGGCGCGCTCGATCAGCAGTACATGCAGATCGGGCGTGTAGATCACCACCAGCACCGATACAGGAAGCTTGAAGGCCTTCGCCACGGCGACGCGCGGTTCAGCCGACCGCTAGCGGCCGGCGTGCGCCAGCCGGTGAGCGCCTGCCCAAATCCGGAATGAAGTTGGCGCGCTTGTCTGCATGAGCTAGCTTGCCTTGGGTTGTTCGGTGGTACGCAGCCGAATGTGCAGTTCACGCAACTGCTTTTCGTCCACCGCACTGGGCGCCTTGCACATCAGATCCTGCGCGCGCTGTGTCTTCGGAAAAGCGATCACATCGCGAATCGATTCCGCACCCGCCATCATCGTGACGATGCGATCGAGGCCGAAGGCGAGGCCGCCATGAGGCGGCGCGCCGAACTGCAGCGCGTCGAGCAGGAAACCGAATTTCTGCTGCGCTTCGTCGGCCCCGATAGCGAGCGCGCTGAATACCTTGGACTGGATGTCCTGGCGATGAATACGCACCGAACCGCCGCCGATTTCCCAGCCATTGAGCACCATGTCGTAGGCCTTCGCCAGCGCCTTGCCGGGGTCGCTGTCGAGCAAAGTCTCGTGCCCATCCATGGGACTGGTGAAAGGATGGTGCAACGCGTCCCAGCGCTTGTCGTCCTCGTTCCACTCGAACATTGGAAAATCCACCACCCACAGCGGGCGCCATTCCTTCTCGGCAAAGCCCTTCTCGTGACCGATCTTCGCGCGCAGCGCCCCAAGGGCATCGTTGACGACTTTCGCCTTATCCGCGCCGAAGAAAATGAGATCGCCGTCTTTCGCCTCCGAACGCTCGATAATCTTCCGGAGCGCCTCGTCCGACAGGTTCTTGACGATCGGCGACTGCAGCCCCTCCCGGCCCTTCGCGGCGTCGTTGACCTTGATGTAGGCAAGGCCCTTTGCGCCGTAAATGCCGACGAATTCGGTATAGCTGTCGATCTCGCCGCGCGTGAGCGCCCCGCCACCGGGAATACGCAACCCCGCCACGCGGCCGTTTGGCGCATTGGCCGCCGCGGCAAACACCTTGAAGTCCACCGACTTCATGACGTCTGTGAGTTCCGTAAATTGCAGCGGGACGCGCAGATCGGGCTTGTCGGAACCATATTTGAGCATCGCCTCGGCGTACGTCAGTCGGGGAAAAGGATTCGGCAGGTCGATCTGCAGCACCTCCTGAAACAGACTTCTGACCATGGCCTCCATCAGCGCGGTGATATCCGCCACGCCAAGAAACGAGGTTTCGATGTCGATCTGAGTGAACTCCGGCTGCCGGTCGGCGCGCAGATCTTCGTCGCGAAAACACTTCGTGATCTGATAGTAGCGGTCGAATCCGGCGACCATGAGCAACTGCTTGAACAATTGCGGCGACTGCGGCAGTGCGAAGAACTCGCCGGAGTGCACGCGGCTGGGAACCAGATAATCGCGAGCGCCTTCCGGTGTGGATTTGGTGAGCATCGGCGTCTCGATGTCGATGAATCCTTGCGCATCGAGGAAACGCCGCACCGCCATCGCCACCTTGTAGCGCAGGCGCAGGTTCTTCTGCATCGCCGGACGGCGCAGGTCGAGATAGCGGTATTCGAGCCGCACCATTTCCGAAAGATTTTCATCGTCCATCTGAAACGGCGGGGTCATCGACACGTTCAGAATTTCCATGGAACGTGCCAGCACCTCGACCTCTCCCGATATCAGGTTCGGGTTGACGGTGCCTGCCGGACGGCCGCGCACGAGACCGACGACCTTGACGACGTACTCATTGCGGACTTTCTCCGCCGTTGCAAACGTCGGCGCGTTGTCCGGA
Source organism: uncultured bacterium (assembly GCA_965233135.1). GTDB lineage: Bacteria > Pseudomonadota > Gammaproteobacteria > Burkholderiales > JACQAP01 > JACQAP01. Next base: position 12,518 of record CBDDRM010000006.1, read on the forward strand.
TCGCACACGATTTGCACCAGGCCCTCGCGATCGCGCAGGTCGATGAAGATCACACCGCCATGATCACGACGACGGTGCACCCAACCGTAAAGCGTGACGGTTTGACCAAGATGCCGGGAACAAACGAGACCGCTGTATTCGGTGCGCATAAATTCAAAATCGACAGGAGTGATTTAGGTGTTGGCGATGGGTGCCGGACGTCGCCCTACGTACGATGGATGCCGGCTGGTCGGCTCTCGGGCGGCACAACGCCCATCGAAATGATGTACTTCAGCGCTTCGTCGACGTTCATGTCCAGTTCGATCACATCTGCCCTGGGCATGATCAGGAAAAATCCGGACGTCGGGTTGGGCGTGGTCGGAACATAGACGCTGACGTAATCCCCTGGAAGGTGAACGGCGACGTCGCCGCCAGGTTTTCCGGTCAGGAAGGCGACGGTCCAGGATCCCTGCCGCGGATACTGCACCAGCAAGGCCTTGCGAAAGGCCTGACCGGAGGACGAAAACAGGGTGTCGGACACCTGCTTGACGCTGGAATAGAGCGATTTGACCACCGGAATCCGGTTCAACAGCGACTCCCAGATTCGCACCAGGCGCTGTCCGATGATGTTGGCAGCCAGCATGCCGGTGAGCAGCACCACCGCAAGCGTCAGTAACACGCCGAGGCCAGGTATGTTGAAACCCAGCCATTCGCGCGGATGCCAGTCGTGCGGCAAGAGCAGCAGCGTCTGATCGAGCATGCCCACGAGCACGCTGAGCACCCAGACCGTGATGACCAGCGGTACCCAGATCAGCAGTCCGGTGATGAGATATTTTTTCAAATTGAATCCTGCGGCTTTTCGAGTTTCCGTCCCGATGCTCTCTTGCTGGGCAAACCCGTCACTCGCTCAACATAACTTGCCTGGCAGCTTGCTCCGCGAGCCCTAGCCCTCGGCCACTCCCGCTCCGGCACTGCTGGCCGGCGCATCGGACTTTGCGAGATCTTTGGATTTGCCCTCTTCCTTGGACTTGCTCTCAGTCACCGCCTTGCCTGCGTCCGCCGGTTTACCCTCGGCGGCGTCGCTGCCGCCTTCTTTGTCTTTGGCAGGCTTGGCCCCGCCTTTGAAATCGGTGGCGTACCAGCCACTGCCTTTCAATTGGAAGCCAGCCGCGCTGATGAGTTTGTTCAGGGTAGCCTTGCCGCACGCCGCACATTCGGTCAACGGCGCGTCCGCCAACTTCTGCAACACCTCCTGCTTGTGCCCGCAACTGGAACACTTGTATTCATAAATCGGCATGTTATCCCTCGCAAAATCAACGGAAATTATACCGTATCGCCTTGGCGGCATGCCTCTAAAAGCTCGCCCTGCCGCGTCTACCAGAGCAACACGCCGCTATAATCGAGGGCATCGACTTTCGAATGGACAGTGATGAGCTCGAACCTGTCGCGGCCATTGTGGCCCTATCCACGCATCATCGCGCATCGTGGCGGCGGTTTGCTTGCCCCGGAGAATACCCTCGCGGCCATCGGCCTGGCCCGCAACATGGGGTTCACCGGCGTGGAATTCGACGTCAAGCTCAGTGCAGATGGCGTTCCCGTCCTGATGCACGACGACACGCTTGAGCGCACTACCAACGGCCACGGAGCCGTGGAACTCATGAGCTATCAGGAAATCGCGAAACTCGACGCGGGAAGCTGGTTCGGCAACGAATTCGCAGGCGCGCCGGTACCTAGCTTCGCAGCAGCCTCTGCGCTATGCCGCCAGGCCGGCATCTGGGCCAACATTGAAATCAAACCGAGTCCGGGGCTCGAGCGCGAAACCGGCGAAGCAGTGGCCCGCATGACGAAACTGGTCTGGAGTGGCGCGCGCCCCGTCCCACTGTTGTCGTCTTTTTCGGCGTTGGCGCTGGAAGCTGCGGCGGTCGAATCCCCCGATTTTCCCCGTGCACTGCTCGTGGACGAGATTCCGCCCAACTGGATGGCACAACTCGATCGGCTGCAATGCGTCGCGCTGCACGTTAGCCATTGCCATCTCGACCGGGACGCGGTGAAAGCCGTGCACGACGCCGGATGCGGCGTGCTGGCATATACCGTCAATGATTCGGAGACGGCGCTCGATCTTCTGGACTGGGGAGTCGACGCGCTGGTAACGGATCAGCTCGACGCCATTACGCCTGCGTTCGCGTGATGACGGGCGGGCAAAACGAGAATCCGGCGCTGCCGCGTGACAGCGCCCGGAGAGGCTGACCACGCCATCCTGCGCGCCGGATGCGCCGTGATCAGGCGGCGGAGCGCACTTTTTCCGGCGATCGGTATGCTTCCAGCAGATCGGCCTGGCGGGACTGTGCAATCGCGAGGTGGCGATCCTTGACGTGGCCGTAGCCGCGAATGTCCTCTGGGATCGACGCGATTTTCACGGCCAGCGCATGATTGTCCGCACTGAGCTTGCTGAGGATTTCCTCGATAATCGCCTCGTATTCGCGGGTTAACTGGCGTTCCATGCGCCGCTCGCGCGTATAGCCGAAAACGTCAAAGGCGGTGCCACGCAGTCCGCGCAGTCGCGCAAGCAGCCTGAACGCAGTGAAGACCCAGCTGCCGTATTCGGCTTTGCGCAGTTCTCCCGTTGCCGGATCGCGCTTGGCAAGCAGCGGCGGCGCCAGGTGGAAATGCAGCTTGTAGTCCCCTTCGAACTGGGCTTTGATCTTGCTCATGAATGCCGGATCAGCATAGAGACGCGCGACTTCGTACTCGTCCTTGTAGGCGAGCAACTTGAAGTAATAGCGCGCGACGGCCTCAGCCAACCCGCTCAAACCCTTGGCGCGCGACGCTTCCGCCTGCTTCACGCGTTCGACCAGCTTGACATATTTCTGCGCGTAGGCCGCATTCTGGTAACCGGTCAGGAATTCCACACGGCGTGCAATGACCTGCTCGAGGGTCTGGGAAATTTCGCTTGCCGGCGTGGCATCCGGTTTCGCCGCGATGAGCCGCTCTATCGCGGCCAGATCGACGGCCGCGCGGCGGCCCCATAGAAACGCGGCCTGGTTCATCTTGACTGCCGTGCCGTTCAACTCGATCGCCTTGTTGATGGCTGCAGAGGACACTGGCACGAGGCCGCGCTGAAACGCGTAGCCCAGCATGAACAGATTGGTCGCGATCGAATCGCCCAGCAGCGCGGTGGCAATACGAGTAGCGTCGACGAATTCTGCATTGGTTTCGCCGACCCCTTTGCGAATGGTTCGCTGCAGGGACTGCGCAGGGAAGCGCACATTGGCGTTGCGCGTGAAGTCCCCCGTCATTTGCTGGTGCGTGTTGACGACCATGCGCGTGCCTTCGCGCACGGTGTCCATGGTTTTCTGGCTCGCGGAGACCACGAAATCACAACCGAGCACCAGCTTTGCGCCACCCGAACCCAGCCGCACGGTTTTGATGTCCTCGGGCTTGGCCGCAATCTGCAGATGGCTCCACACCGCACCGCCTTTTTGCGCAAGACCGGCCATGTCCAGCGCCCCGAAGCCCTTGTTCTCCAGGTGCGCCGCCATGCCCACGATGGCGCCAATGGTCACCACGCCGGTGCCGCCTACGCCGGTCACCATGATGCCGTATGGCTGATCGAGGTTTTGCAACTGCGGCTCCGGAACGGCTGCGAACAATGTCTCCACGTTCTGGCCCGCGGGCGATCGGTTCGCCTTGCGCAACCCGCCGCCGTGCACCGTGACGAAACTCGGACAAAAACCTTTCACGCAGGAAAAATCCTTGTTGCAGGACGACTGGTCAATGGCGCGCTTGCGGCCGAATTCGGTTTCCAACGGCAGCACGGACACGCAGTTCGACTTGACGCCGCAATCGCCGCAACCTTCGCAGACCAGATCGTTGATGACGGTGCGTTTGGCCGGATCGGGATACTGGTTACGCTTGCGCCGGCGGCGCTTTTCCGCCGCGCAGGTCTGGTCGTAGATGATGACCGACAGTCCGGGCACGTCACGAAATTCGCGCTGCACCTGGTCGTAGTCATCGCGATGATGGACGCTCACCCCTGGCGCCCATTCCACCGTGGCCGGATATTTTTCCGGCTCGTCGGTGACCACCGCGATTTTCTTCGCGCCTTCGCCATGCACCTGCAATGTAATCTGCGGGACGGTAAGCGGCCCGTCGACGTGCTGTCCTCCGGTCATCGCGACAGCGTCGTTGTACAAAATCTTGTAGGTGACATTGACGCCCGACGCGGCGGCCGCGCGCACGGCGAGCAGCCCCGAGTGGTAATAAGTCCCGTCGCCGATGTTCTGGAACATGTGCGGGGTGTTGACGAAGGGCGCCTCTCCGACCCAACTGGCGCCTTCACCACCCATCTGTGTGTAGCCGGCTGTGCTGCGATCCATCCATTGCGCCATGAAGTGGCAGCCGATGCCGGCCAGTGCGCGCGATCCCTCGGGTACGCGCGTGCCGGTGTTATGCGGGCAACCGGAACAGAAATACGGCGTGCGGTCCATGGCCGGCTGCTCCGGCACGCGGGCTTCCAGACGCTCCTGCTCCGCCACGCGCGCCGCCAGGTGCGGATCGCTCACGCGCGCCAGCAGCCGACGCCCGATCGCGATCGCGATCTCATTGGGATCGAGCGCCGCGTTCGACCGGAACAGGATTTTTCCGACCTCGTCGCGCTTGCCGACGACTTCCGGCGCCCCGTGCTTGCCGTACAGGATTTCCTTCAACTGCGGCTCGATGAGCCCGCGCTTTTCCTCCACCACGAGGATCTTGTCGAGGCCTTCGGCGAATTTCGTGGCGGCGTTCGGCTCCAGGGGCCAGGTCATGCCGATCTTGAACACCCGCAATCCCAGCTTTGCAGCTTCCGCTTCGTCGATGCCCAGATATTGCAACGCCTGGCGCACGTCCATATAGGATTTGCCACACGTCGCGATGCCCAGTCTCGCGTTGGGCGAATCCATGACGACCTGGTCGAGCCGGTTAGCCCGCGCAAACGCCTTTGCCGCCTCGAGCTTGTAGGTGTGCAGCCGCGCCTCCTGCTCGAGGGGCGCGTCGGGCCAGCGGATGTTCAATCCGCCGGCGGGCATGTTGAAGTCGGAGGGAATCACGATGCTCACGCGCTGCGCATCCACGTTGACCGAAGCACTGGCGTCGATCGTGTCTTTCATGCACTTCAATCCGACCCAGGTTCCGGAGTAACGCGACAGTGCCCAACCGTACAGACCGTAATCGAGAAGTTCCTGCACGCCGGCCGGATTAAGAATGGGCATCATTGCGTCCACCATGGCGAATTCGCTCTGGTGCGCAGTGGTCGAGGATTCGCAGGTATGGTCGTCGCCCATCAGACAGATCACCCCGCCCAAGGGAGCCGAGCCTGCCAGATTGCCGTGGCGGAAGGCATCGCCGGTGCGATCCACGCCGGGCCCCTTGCCGTACCAGATGGCGTACACGCCGTCGTATTTGTTATCGCCGTCCAGATGCGCCTGCTGCGTGCCCCATACGGCAGTCGCCGCCAGGTCTTCATTCACACCCGGCTGGAACACGATGTTGTGCGCCGTCAGATGTTTCGCGGCGGCCCACAGTTGCTGGTCGTACCCGCCCAGCGGCGAGCCGCGGTAACCCGAGATATAGCAGCCCGAGGTGATGCCGGCGGCACGGTCGCGCAAATGCTGCATGATCGGCAGCCGCACGAGCGCCTGCGTGCCCGTGATGAAAACACGTCCGGTTTGCAGGGTGTATTTGTCGTCAAGCGCTACACTGGACAGGGTCATGTTCGATCTCGTTATGGTCGTCCGACCATTCAAATATGCGATCAGTACGGTGCGAATCAACCGCCATACTGCGAAAATCAGGGTTTAAAACACCATCAGGCGCGCGGGAGCATGTGAAAGCGGCGTTGCGCAAGATGGAAAGCGCCGTGCCGAGCCGGGCGCGATCAAAACGGAATATCGTCCTCGAGATCGTCGAATCCGCCGCCTTTGCCGCTGCTGCCGCCTGCTGACTTCTTGGAAGCTGACGCGGCTGAAGGACGCGGCGACGCTGCCTCGTCCTCGGAAGGCGCCATGCGCTCCGAGCCTCCGGAACGCGAACCCAGCATTTGCATGCGATCGGCACGGATTTCCGTCGTATAGCGTTCCTGGCCTTCCTTGTCGGTCCATTTGCGGGTCTGCAGTCTGCCTTCGATATAGACCTGGGAGCCCTTTTTGAGGTATTCCCCTGCGATCTCCGCTGTTTTTCCGAACATGGCCACCCGATGCCACTCGGTCTGTTCCTGCTTCTCGGCGCCCTTGTCCTTCCAGGTTTCCGTGGTGGCAATGGTTATATTGGCGACTGCGTCGCCACTGGGCATGTAACGGACCTCGGGATCACGCCCGAGATTGCCGATCAGAATTACCTTGTTTACCGAGGCCATCGTTCAAGTCTCCCGTGCCAGTAGTTTGATGACATTTTGTTCGTCGAAGCGCTTGCTGTCCACCTTCAGGTAAGCCACGTCCTCGCCGCTGAGGTTCACTTCGCGCACGCCCGGCAGTCCCGCAAGTGCGCGTACAAGCCCCCGAACGCTCAGGGCATCGACCCTGGGCAACTGATAGCGACGTGTCTCCAAATTGCGCGGCACACGCATGCCGAAGCCCGTCAGCAGCCACGCGAGCACCAGCGCCCCGCAGAAACCGAATACGGCCGGTGTACCGTGGTGCTGCGACAACCAGCCGCCGCTTACGGCACCGACAAACGTGCCGACGTACTGCACGGAGCTGTAAACGCCGATGGCGGCACCCTTGGCAGCCGAGGGCGCACGCTTGGAGATCATGGATGGCAAAGTCGCCTCGAGCAGGTTGAAGGCGGCAAAGAAAAAGAGCAATCCCGTAACCAGCATGACAAGGTCCCGCTGCGAGAACATTAGTAACGCGAGTGCCCCGAGCAGCACGCCGAGCGCGCCGATGAAAACTGTTTTCTGCAGCCCGTGACGTTCGGCAAGCAACATGGGCGGCACCATGAGCGCGATCGCGCCCAGCATGACCGGCAGGTACACCAGCCAATGTCTGCCAGCCGGCAGATGCGTCTGCAGGGCGAACGGCACGACGACAAAAAGCGCCATGAGGATTGCGTGCAACGCGAATATGCCGAAGTTCAGGCGCAGCAACTGCGTATCGCGCAGCACCGAGCGCAGCGACGCCGGGCGCGCCGGCATCGGCGCAGCCAGAACCTCGCCGGGCTCCGGCACAACCACGCGCACGACCAGCAGGGCAGCAAGTGCCAGCAAACCGGTCAGCGCGAAAATGCCCGGTACGCCGATCAAGCGGTCCAGCACCGGACCAGCGGCCATGGACAAGGTGAAGGTACCGCCGATGGTCATGCCGATGATCGCCATGGCCTTGGTGCGCTGGTCGTCGCGCGTAAGATCCGCCACCAGCGCGATCACCGCAGCGGAAATCGCGCCCGCCCCCTGGATGATGCGGCCCACGATTACTGTTTGCACATCCTGCGCCAGCGCGGCGATGAAGCTGCCCAGCGCGAACACGAGCAAACCCAGATAAATGGCGCGTTTGCGCCCCCAATGATCCGACAACCACCCGAACGGCACCTGCAGACAAGCCTGGGTCAGGCCGTAAACGCCCAGCGCAAGGCCCACCATGGTATGGCTGCTGCCGCCCGGCAGCCCGGCCGCGTACAGCGCGAACACCGGCAGGATGATGAACATGCCCAGCATGCGCAGGCCGAAAATCGCGGCAAGACCAAAGCTCGCGCGCAACTCCTGGGGCGTCATGCGGTCTGATACGGACATTCGGGGAAGGGACTGAAGCGCGGGTTGGGAA
>CBDDRM010000007.1:0-6820 GCA_965233135.1 uncultured bacterium
TGTACAAGGAAGATTTCATCACGGCAGATTGGGAGCGCGTCGCGCTTTGCCGCAAGCCGGTCATCGCTGCCGTCGCGGGTTACGCGCTGGGCGGCGGCTGCGAACTGGCCATGATGTGCGATTTCATCATTGCAGCCGATAACGCGAAATTCGGCCAGCCAGAGATAAATCTCGGCGTCATCCCCGGCGCGGGAGGCACCCAGCGTTTGCCGCGCTTTGTCGGCAAATCCAAGGCCATGGAGATGGTGCTGCTCGGACAGGCCCGCATGATGGATGCTGCCGAGGCCGAGCGGGTGGGGCTCGTCAGCCGCATCGTGCCGGCTGCGCAACTCATGGACGATGCGCTGAAGACCGCGAACCGCATTTGTGAACTATCCCTGCCGGTCGTGATGATGGCCAAGGAGGCGGTGAATCGCGCATTCGAGACGACGTTGGGCGAAGGTATGCGGTTCGAGCGGCGCTTGTTCCATGCCGGCTTTGCCATCGAGGATCAAAAAGAGGGCATGGCGGCATTCGTCGAGAAACGCCGCCCGGTTTTCAAGAATCGCTGACGGGATTCGGGTTTGCCCGTGGGGCCGAGGTCACCGTATAATGCGCGCCCACGCCGCTGTAGCTCAGTTGGTAGAGCAGCGCATTCGTAATGCGAAGGTCGCCAGTTCGACTCCGGCCAGCGGCACCAGAACAAAAGATTCAGCCTCAATACCTTAGGCTATCCCAATCGCTTCTTCACTGTGTTCTTGCGGCGGCCCGGTGCATTTGAATCCGCGTGCCCGTGTTTGCGGCTGCAGGACGATTCTGCAAAAATGCTCGCGTGAAGCGTGTTCAGATTTCTGCCTGTATGCATTCCACTCTGACCTTTCGTGACTTCTGCGTTGCCGGCCTCGCGCGCCGTTGGGCACATGCCGTTGCGAGACTCGTGCTGAGCGCGAGCATCATGCTGTATCCCGCACTCGCCACTGCGGAAGACGATGGCGAAGAATTGCTCGGCATGATGGAGCAGCCTGCAAGCCAGGAAGCCGCCTCGGCATTCATCGAGGACGTGCACCGGCGCTGGGACGGCACGTTGTTCTGTATTGCCACTGCGCACGCGCCGGAAGAAGCCGCGGCCGCCGCATTCATCGCGGTCAGAACCTATCTGCAAGACCATCCTGAAGATCGCTCGCGTCCGCGCCGCTATCTGATCGTGCAGGGATTGCGCGCGGCCTTTCCCTGTCCCGCGCGGTGATCGATCGCTCGTCGCAGTGAGGCGCCGCCGCAACGACGGCGCAAGAAGTTGCCCTTCAGCGATACACCATCACGGGAATCTTGGTATGGGTAAGCACCCGCGCCGTCTCGCTGCCCAGTAACATCGCGCTGAGCCCGCGCCTGCCGTGCGATGCCATGAATATCAGATCGCACCCCTTGGTGTCCGCCGCCTCGATGATGGCTTCCCACGGGTGATCGTTGGTCACCAGCACGGATTCGCAAGCCACGCCGGCATCGCGCGCACGATGCTCGAGCGCCTCGACCAAGCGCTGCCCGCGCACCTTGGCATCGCGCTCGAATTGCTCGGCCAGGATGTCGCTCGGGCCGGCTTCGGTGTAAATGAGATACGACGTGGCGGGAATCGCGTGGAAGCACACCACGCTCGCGCCGGCGAATTTTGCGAATTCGATGCCTTTTTGCGTTGCGGAATCGCATAACGCCGAGCCGTCCGTCGGCAGCAGGATTTTCGTGTACATCACGCCTCCCTTATCGCAAGTTCGATAGTTATAGACCCTTCCGATGCGTTATGGATAATTATCGCGCTCAACGACAGACATTGGAAACGGCCAGCCCCCACCAGGATCCTCATGAAGATAACCGATTTGCATATCCACGTTCTTAAAAGCGCGCTCAGCGAACCCTTTGCATTCTCCCAGGGCTGGGTCACGCAACGCTCGGCAACCTTGCTGGAAATCGTCACCGACGAAGGCATCAGCGGCTGGGGGGAGGCCTTCGCCCAGGGTATGGAACCCCCGGAAATCGCGGCGACCGTCATCGACAAGGCCTTGAAACCGCTGCTCATCGGCGCCGATCCCCTCGATATCGAAGTGCTCTGGCATCGCATGTACCACATGACCCGCGACTTCGGCCGCAAGGGTTCGGTGATCTCCGCCATCAGCGCCGTGGACATCGCCCTGTGGGACATTTCCGGCAAGTTTCACGAACTGCCGGTTTACAAATTACTCGGCGGGGCTTTTCGCACTCGCGTGCAGCCCTATGCGACAGGTTTCTACCGCATCAAGGGCCAGGGCGAAGCCGGGCGCCTGGCCGAAGAGGCGCTGCGCCATTTCGACGCGGGGTTTACGCTCATGAAAATCAAGCTCGGTTACGGCGTGGATGACGACATTGCCTGCATGAAAGCAATCGGCCTTGCCATCCAGGGCAAAGGCATCACCCTGATGGTCGACACCAATCATGCATACGGCCGGGCCGAAGCGCTGCGACTCGGCCGCGCCTTGCAGGAATACGACCTGCGCTGGTATGAAGAGCCGGTGGTGCCCGAGGACATTCAGGGGTATGCCGAAATGAGACGGCAGTTGTCCATGCCGATTGCAGGAGGCGAGAACGAACACACGCTATACGGCTTTCGCGAATTTTTAGGTGCGGGTGCCGTGGACATTGCGCAGCCCGATCTGGGCTCCTGCGGCGGTCTTTCGGCGGGCCGGCATATTCTCGCCCTGGCGCAATCGCACGGGGTGCAGGTCAACCCCCACGTCTGGGGCTCCGCGATCGCGCAGGCGGCATCCGTGCAGTTCCTCGCGGCGCTGCCGGTTACCCATCATTCGCTGTTCGCGCAGGAGCCCGTGCTCGAGTACGACCGTTCTTCGCATCCGTTCCGCCAGCATCTCGTCACCCGGCCTCTTGAGCACCGCGGCGGCTGGGTCGAGATCCCGTCCGGCGCGGGACTCGGCGTCGAAGTGGACCGCGCTGTGCTGGCGCGGTTTCGTGCCTGACGCCGGGCGTCCTGACCAATGCCATGACAGACGCCCGCTCGTTCGTACCCATTTCGAAATCGGACCTGAAGAAACTCGCGCGCATTGCGCGCGTGGAGCGTGACGATTTTTTCGAGCGCCATCGGGAATGGGCCATGCTCTATCGCAAACGCGTGCTGTGCGCCGCGCTGTGCGACGACGCGGCGCTGCACTTCATCAACGGCACCACCGGCGTCGACGTGTTCGACGTCTGGACGTTTTACGCGGAGCATGCAGAGGCGCCGTTTCCGTTCCAGCAACTCGTCAAGGCCGATCTGGGAAAGTCGAAGTTCGGCCGCGACGCGGCCAATCGCGACGCCTACCAGGGACGTCAGATTGCACTGCGAGGCCGCTCGCTCGATGGCAAACCTGGCGACGACCCGATCGAAGTTCTGCAGCGCTATCTGCGCAGCGGTGCAACGCCCTCGGCACGCGCCTTGCGCGAAAAAGCGGTGGTATTGATCGAGCCGGAGAATTTCCTTGGCTATGTCGTCTGGCCGTCGCTGGCCATTCCCGGGGCTTGAGTCGGGCGGGTACACGTAACGCGGCCCCGGATGCGGGGCTGGTCGCTCCGCATTCGAGGCCGTCGTCTTCTTATTAAGCCAGCTGGCGAAGCCGACAGGTTATGCCTCTGCGTCGGCTGGCTACTCCTCCCCCCGGCTGTGTGGCCAGAAGCCTTCTCTTGCAACGAACCGGCACTGCCGGCGCGGCAAATTCTTCTCGTTCAGTGTGGCGACGGATCACCCGGCGCTCTGGAGAGCGCTGGCGGGGCGTCAACGTTGCCGTGTGGGCACAACGCGGGGCACTCGCCGGGTTATCGGTTGCAAGCCACGGCGATGCATTCGCGGGAGCGGGGATGTCAATTTGACATCCTTGTCCCATGGGAACTGCACTGGGCCGGTCAACACCGAAGCACTGTGCGCATCGCGATTTCACACATGAAACACACACAGTGGGGCGCAGCCTACCCGCACGCGGGTAATCGCGTCAATCTTGCACTGCGTCAAGGCGGCCTGAGATCCGCCACAGGAGCGGCAAAGGAGGGAGGAGGCCAATGGCACTCCCGACGGTGCGGGCCGTCGATGGGATGGAGCGGCGCAAGAGATCCGCCGGAAAAGAAACGGCGCCCCGTGTTACCGGGGCGCCGCTGTTTCCATTGCGGTTAGCTCTCTGGCAGAGACCGTTCAGCTGCGACCAAAAGCGATCGACGACTGGTTCGAGCCAACGGCGATCTTGGTATCGCCCTTTGCACTGTCGCGCCCCGCATCTGCTACGTTGGCGGGTTGCGTACCCACGGCACCAACGATCCGGACGTTCGGTACACCTGCGCGGCCGTAAACGTTGGCGACATTGTCGATCTGATAGGTGCCGACGCCGGTTTCGGCAAGCGCGCCGGTGGTAGCGATGGCAAATCCTGCAGCGACGAAAAATTTGGTTGCTTTCATATTAATCTCCATCCAATTAAGAATAATTACTTGATTAATGCGAGGTCCCCGTAACGGTTCGAGGTAGGACGAAAACCCTTTCGTCCATCGCTTGGACGCCATTAAACATCTTTGTGCCCTGGCAAAATAGCCACGCGTAAAAATATGACCTATGCCGCAATGGAATGTAATGATCACTCCCTTCCGAAGTCTCGACCCACCGGGCAGTGCGATTGGGTGGGGACCCCAGACCTGCACGGCCATCCCGCAGTGCAATGCAGGAGAGCCCTGCACGCGGCATAATGTGGCCCGAACTACTATTGCCCTCTCGTGTAATGACACACAATCCATTGTTTTTCCTCGACTTCAATTGTGGGGGCGCGGCATTTGAAGGTGAATAGCGCAAGCCGATGCACCGCATCCGCCCGCGCGGAGGTTGAGGGCGTTCCAGCATTGCCACCGGCGGAACGCTACCCGGTGACACCCCAACGAGGCTGGCGGCGAAGTGTCATGTGCGGGATTCTGGCTCTGTGCTCGGGTATCGCTTCGGCCGAGCCGCGGCTTGCTACGCAGGAGACCGTGATCGCGAGCGATTATTTCGGCGCCGGCGCGGATGCCTCTCCCGATGCGCAGGTGGAGGGCGACGCCTTCATAGCAGCTGCCCAGGTTGACTTGCGATATCCGGTGGTCGGCGACGCGGTACTGGCCGGAGGCCAGGTGGTGATCGGCGACCGGGTCGGCGGCAACGTGTACGCAACGGCAGCCAGCATCCATGTCGACGGGCCGGTGGCGGGCAGTGCGAGGCTCGCCGGTGGACGGATCGAAATCACGCGCCTGGGAGAAGTGTCCGGCAGGACCACGCTGGTCGGCGGGCGCGCGATCATCCTTGGCAAAGCCGGCCGGCAACTCACGATATTCAGCGAACATGTCATGCTCGACGGCGACGTGGCTGGCAACGTGACGGTGGCTTCGCGCTCGCTGTCCCTTGGGCCGAACGCGCGTGTGTCCGGAAAGCTCACCTACCGCGGCTCGCAGCCCGCCCAAATCGACCCCGCCGCAGTCGTGAGCGGGGGGATCAGTTACACCAGTTTCGACTTCGAAGATGAGACTTACCAGCCGGTCGCGCGCGTGATTGCGTGGGTCGGCGTGATTGCATTCACCGTCGGTCTGTTCCTCATCGGGATGCTGGCCATACTGTTTCTGCCCGCTTCGACGGCGCATGTGAGCAGGCTCGCGCGGGGCCGGCCCATCTCCTCCCTCGGCCTCGGTCTGGCCGCGATCGTCTGTGTACCGATCGCGGTCATATTGCTGATGCTCACTATCGTGGGTATCCCGTTCGCGTTCATGCTGCTGCTGGTCTGGCCGATGGTTCTCATGTTCGGCTACCTGGCGGGCGTCATGGCCGTGAGCGATGCGGCCGCGGGCCCGGCCGCCGACGCCAAGGGCCGGCGTATTTTCTTGCTTGCCATGGGCCTCGGGGTCATGCTGCTGTTCGCGCGCGTGCCCTACGCCGGCTGGATCATCGGCATGCTGCTGCTGGTGATGGGTGTGGGGGCCATGGCGCTCAATGCAATGGGCGCAACCGTGCCCGTCAGGGTGCGCAAGGAAAAGCGCCGGGTCGCGAACGAGATAGCTGAACCGGCATCACGCAGGGAACCGACATTCCAGTCGGATGAACGACGAACAGGTCACGATGAAGAAAATGATTCGAGGTAAGTACTTCCTGGTGACGATCACGATGGCTGCGCTGGCAAGTTGCGCTGCCGTAAAGAAACCGGCGGACGTCGATGCTGACATCAGCCGGGTCGTTACACTCCCCGACGGAACCACCTGCAGCGAACGCGCCGGACTGACGCAAAGCCGGCAATTGCCCGGCGCGGTCCAACTGAAGGCGTTGGTCGAGGGCGAGACGACTGCGGACGAACTGCTGACCCAGGCCAAGGCCCTGACAGTCGGAATCGAAGAGGTCGAGGCCGTATATTACGATGCCTGCCGAGCCTACTCGAACGCGCAGATCGAGAAGCCGGTCTTTGATGAATACCGGACCGTCTACAGCGCGCTGCGCCAGCACATTTTCGCGCAGGGCATCAAGCAGTGGCAGGAAAAGAAGGACGGCATCGACGATGCGGGCAAGCTCTGCCTGGTCAGGCTTCCTGATACCGACCCGGACCACCGCAGCTTCACGCGCGTGGTGCCCGAACAGTCTACCGTCAGCGATTGCGCCCGGCTCGCCGTGCAGCACGGCAGCAATGAAATCCTGCTCGGCTGCACCAAGGGGCGTTGGGACAATACCTGGGCCGCGAAGCCGATCGTTGTGGACCCGACATCGCGCAAGCCGCTCGTCCTGAGCGCCAGAGGTACCGATCGGGCCCCCGAGCCCGATTGCGGATGGGATTGAAA
>CBDDRM010000008.1:0-14832 GCA_965233135.1 uncultured bacterium
TTTCGCGAGGTACGCCTCGATCTGACGGTGTTCCTGCCTGGCCAGATAACCGTCGATGGAATCCAGAACTTTCGTAAGAATATTCATTGCGGCCTCCTATGAGCCATCGCAACGCATTGTTGCACTGCGCCATTATCGGTCGTGGGAGGGGTGAGATATACCTCACAAAATGCATTGCTGCTATGCACGAAAAGCGAGTAATTCCAGGGAACTGGCGCACGGTTTTAAACACAATTGTCGGCGCTGCGCGGGGGCGCGTCCGGAACGCCGGAAGGCTCGTCAGCTCATGAGTTTGCGGAACGAGGCCGAGGCCTGACATCAGAAAAGGAGCTACGTCACTCCGACGCTTTGCCGCTGGATCGGGGCTTTTTTTCAGGGGTGGGCTTTGCCGATTCCTGGAGGGTTTCCAGCGCAGATTTTTGCATTTCCAGCGTTTTGACGGTCATCTGCACGAAGTTCAGGCTCATTTTGAGCCAGTTCTCCACGGCTTGAAGCTCCTGGATTTTTTTCTCTATTTCCGCGACATCCATGGTCGGCTGAAACATGCCGGGAATCGGAAACGACATCGGGTTCCACATCTTCTGGAAGAACTCGAACATTTCCTTGGAAGAATCTTCAGACATATTCTTTCTCCTAAAGGCCGTGACGACGTGACGATCGTAACGGCGTGAGGACGCGGATGTTAACCTCAAAAAGGACGCGGCAAAAGTAAAAGAGCCGCAACGCATTGCGGCTCTTCGTTCTGGATACCCCGTTACGACCGTTGCGATCGTCACGGCGTCACGGCCTTACATAGTCGGGCCGAGAATCCAGGGCGCGAACTCGT
Source organism: uncultured bacterium (assembly GCA_965233135.1). Lineage (GTDB taxonomy): Bacteria > Pseudomonadota > Gammaproteobacteria > Burkholderiales > JACQAP01 > JACQAP01. Next base: position 827 of record CBDDRM010000008.1, read on the forward strand.
CCTCGCCATAGCCCATTGCCTCGCTCTTGCTCGGCTCCCCCGACGCGGTCCTGAGGATGACTTCGAAGAACTTTTGCCCCACTTCCTGGATGCTGGCTTTGCCATCGACGATGACGCCGCAATTGATGTCCATGTCGTCTTCCTGCTTGTTGAACATCGCGGTGTTGGTAGCAAGTTTCAACGACGGCGAAGGCTTGCAGCCGTATGCCGAGCCGCGTCCGGTCGTAAAGCAGATCATGTTCGCGCCGCCGGCGACCTGACCGGTAGCCGAAACGGGATCGTAGCCCGGCGTATCCATAAACACGAACCCTTTGGCGCTGACGTGTTCGGCATATTCGTAAACGCCCATCATCGGCTGCGTGCCGCCCTTGGCGACGGCGCCAAGGGATTTCTCCAGAATTGTCGTCAGGCCGCCGGCCTTGTTTCCCGGGGACGGGTTATTGTTCATCTCGCCGCCGAGGCGGGAGGTGTAGTCCTCCCACCAGCGGATCCGCTTCACCAGTTTTTCGCCGATCTCGCGTGTGGCGGCGCGTCGCGTGAGCAAATGTTCCGCACCGTACACCTCCGGCGTCTCGGACAGAATTGCCGATCCGCCGTTACGCACCAGCAGATCCACGGCGGCGCCCAGCGCCGGATTGGCGGAAATGCCCGAATACCCGTCAGATCCACCGCACTGCAGCCCGAGAATCAGATGTGAGGCGGGCACGATTTCGCGCTTCACGTTATTGGCGTCGGGCAGCAACTCCTTGATGCGGGCGATGCCGTCCGCCACGGTCTTCTTGGTTCCGCCGGTTTCCTGGATGGTGAATGCCTGCAGTTGACGCGAGCGCTTCAGACCTTGCGCGGCCAGCAGATTGTTGATCTGGTTCGCCTCGCACCCCAGCCCGATCATCAGCGAGGAATGGAAATTCGGGTGGGTCGCGTAACCCGCCAGCACCCGCCGCAACAGGTCGACCGGCTCGCCCTCAGAACCCATTCCGCAACCCGTTTTATGATGGATGGGCACGACACCGTCCACGTTGGGATACTGCGCCATGAAATCTTCGTCGAAGAATTTTGCAATGGTGCGGCAAACATGCGCCGAGCAATTGACGCTGGAAATCACGCCCAGGTAGTTGCGGGTCGCCACGCGTCCATCTTCGCGCACGATGCCCTGGAACGTTGCCGGATTGGCAACGTAGTCGACCGGCTTGAAGTCGGCACAGAAGGCATAGTCGCGCTGAAAGTCACCCATCGCCAGGTTGTGCACGTGTACATGATCGCCCGCCTTGATCGGCTTGACGGCAAAACCGATGATCTGGTTGTAGCGGCGCACGGGCGAACCCTCCCCGATGTCACGGGTGGCTATCTTGTGCCCGGCAGGCACCGTTACGTTCGCGCGGATTTTTTCCTTGATGATTTCGGTTCCCTGCGGTAATTCCACCCGCGCGATCACCACGTCATCGGCGGGATTAAGGCGGATCGTGAGATCGGCAGCTTGCAACATGAGTAGTCTCCTCGGTACGCGCTGGCAGGCTGAAGGGGTCTTGGGCCGCGCGGGTTCATTCAGACCGCTATTTTATGCCGGCGGATGGCGTTTGTGGGAGTGCGGGTTCCGGACTACGGTAGCCTTCTGCTCGGCTGGGGCCGACCGGTTCTGCCGGCTCTAAGGATTGCCATATCCGACCGATTTCACGCTTGCCGGCGGGGCGGGCGACTTCTGAAGGCCCCTCTTCCCGCCGTCCCTGGGGCACTGACTCATGGCGGAAAACTCGTCCTTGACGGCACCTGTCATGCTGGCACCGTAGTATTCGACGAAAAAACGAAACCATGATTGGACACCGGCAGCGATCAGCGCGCATCGAGGGACGCGAATCTCGCGAATTTCCCGCCGGCTTCTGCAGCGAGTTTCATCGAGAACGCCATATTGTCGAACCGCATCGCAGCAACAAGGTCGGGCGAAGCATGTGGCATACTTACGCCCTTTCATTGCATGGCAATAATAATCACGGAGGCATCGTGGCGGGGAGACTCAAGGGAAAGATTGCATTCGTTACCGCCGCAGCGCAGGGAATCGGACGTGCGACGGCGATCGCGTTCGCACGTGAGGGGGCTCATGTATGGGCGACCGATGTGAACGAGACAAAGCTCGCCGAGCTCAAGGGCACGCCCGGCATTGAAATTCGCAAGCTCGATGTGCTTCAGGACGCGGGCATAACGAAGCTTGCCGCGGAGATCGGCGCTCCGCAGATCATTTTCAACTGTGCGGGCTTCGTGCACCACGGAACGGTTCTGCAGTGCTCCGACAAGGACTGGGATTTTTCCTTCAATCTGAACGTGCGCAGTCATTATGTCGTGATTCGCAGCTTTCTTCCCGCCATGATCAAGGCCGGCGGCGGCTCGATCATCAACGTCGCTTCGGTGGCCGGCTCGGTAAAAGGCATTGCCAACCGGTTTGTCTATGGCGCATCCAAGGCAGCCGTCATCGGGCTGACAAAGTCAATCGCGATCGATTACGTGAAGCAAGGCATCCGCTGCAATGCGCTGTGCCCGGGAACCGTTGACACGCCTTCGCTGGGCGATCGCATCAACGCCTTCGATGACCCGGAGCAGGCGCGCAGGGATTTCATCGCCCGCCAACCAATGGGACGGTTGGCAAAAGCCGAGGAGCTCGCGGAACTGTCGGTATTTCTGGCGTCCGACGAATCGGTGTTCATGACCGGTCAAACCGTGATCATGGACGGCGGCATTACGATATAGCGCGGGCGTCTCGTCACGGCGCGACGGCGAAGCAAGATCAATCAAAGCTGGAGTAAAACATGAAACTGGTTCGATACGGGGAAGCAGGCAAGGAAAAGCCTGGAGTCGTGGATGCGCAAGGCGCGATACGAGATCTATCCGGGGTGGTTAAGGACATTGACGCGACGACTATATCGCCAGAGGGTATTGCCAAGCTCAAAGGCGTGAACGTGGACAGCCTGCCCAAGGTCGGGGGCAATCCGCGGCTGGGGTCGCCCATCGCACAGGTGCCAAAGCTGATCTGCATTGGATTGAACTATGCCGATCATGCCAAGGAATCCAACCTGCCGATTCCGCCTGAGCCGGTCGTGTTCATGAAGGCCATCAGTGCGATCACGGGACCGAACGACGATGTGAAACTGCCCAAGGGCTCGAAGAAAGGAGACTGGGAAGTGGAACTCGCCTTCGTCATCGGCAAAAAGGCACAAAGCGTGTCGGAAGCCGATGCGCTCAACTACGTGGCCGGCTACATGATCTGCAACGATGTCTCCGAACGCGAATGGCAACTGGAACACGGCAGCCAGTGGTCGAAAGGAAAAAGTTTCGACACCTTTGCGCCACTCGGCCCATGGTTCGTGACGGCAGACGAAATCAAGGATCCGCAGAATCTCGCCATGTGGCTGGACGTCAATGGCAAGCGCAAGCAGACAGGCAATACCAGCACGATGATTTTCGGGATCAAGAAACTTGTCTCCTACTTGTCTTACATTTGCACTCTTTCACCGGGAGACGTGGTCAGCACTGGAACGCCTCCAGGTGTGGGCATGGGCATCAAACCTGCACCGCAATTCCTCAAGGCCGGCGATGAGATGCGCCTCGGCATCGATGGCCTTGGCGAGCAGAAACAGAAAGTACTCGGCGGATAGGACTCGCGCACGTCGCACTCCTGCAATTCGTCCTGAATCCGAGGGGCGCACCGCGGTGCGCCCCTTTCGTTTGTCCTTGGCAAGAGCGAGTCAAAGCCACTCCCGCGGGACGGAAGCTACCAGGCATGTCGGAGCGAACCATGCGGGCGCATATCGCGCTGCGTGGTCTTGCCGGCGCATGGCCGGTACACCGCATCCGGAACCGGCGATCCACCCGTCCGGCGCCGCCTTGCGCTGTAGCACGCTGCCTTGAAGCACTGGCTCTACGATTGGGGCGGTCTGAATGATGTCTTGTTTCACATCATCAACGCCCATCATGCGCCGTGGCTCGACTGGGTCATGCTGGCGGTTGCCTGGATAAGCGATCACGACCGTTTTCCCATTTATATGGGAGGCTTCGCATTAATTACTCTCTGGCGAGTACGGCGCGACTCGAGTGAACCGGCGGCCCGCGCATGGGTTCTCGCGTGCGCCACTTTTTCCATCGGTTACCTCTTCGACGGCGCCCTGGTCCTCGGCCTGAAAACCAGCCTGGATTTTCCCCGCCCTCCCGCTGTATTCTCGCCGGAGCAAATCGTCCTCGTCGGCGCCCCCGAGTTTCGCTTCAGCTTTCCCAGCGGTCATGCTTCATTCGCGGCGCTGGTGGCCGGCGTACTTTGGCCCATGGCGCGCAGCCTGCCGGCGCGCTGGGGGCTGGTGTTTTTTGTCTTTGTCGTGTGCCTCTCCCGGCCTTACCTCGGATTGCACTTTCCCGCAGACGTCGTGGCCGGCAGCGCGCTTGCCGTGCTGGTGGCGATCGCCGTGCGGGCCGGTCTCGAGAAGACGCTGGCAGGGCGTCAATCATGGGTTAGTCTATGATGCGAGGATGATGACCAGAATCGCCATCGTCTCCGGTCTGGCCCTAGCCTTCGTAGCATTTGAATTCTTCGCGAGCCTGGCCGGTGCAGCAGCGCAGCAGCTCGAGGAGCACGAGACCGGCATTACCTCGGCGCCGCGCCGCACTTACTCGCTCGATGTGCGCCCGCAGATCAATCGCCTCGATTTTGATTTCGGCACCCAGGAGTCGGATGCATGGCTGAACAGCGGTGGCGATTTCCAGGTTCGTGACTGGATAGCGCATTCGAACCTGTTGTGCGCCACATACCGGCTTGGCATGCGCTTCGGGGTCGGCCGTCCGGGTTGCCAGAACGTTCGCTGGCTATCAGAACCCGCGTTTGTTACCTCGCAAACGCAGTGCAATCGCGCTCGCGTGGAGCACATCGGGGGGGATACGCTGCCCGATATGGGGGCGCAGATCGCTCAAATTTCCTGCGCCGAGAAAATCATCCGTTGCAGCGGTTCCTGCAGATGAAATGAGAGATCACTGGTCCATGTCAATCGTGTTGCCCCCGCGCGCGCGTTCGTCGCTGTGCGCTCTTGTGCTCGGCCTTGGCGCACTGGCGCCGTCCATTGCTTCTGCGGAACTTGCGCTGAGTGCGGGCGCCGAATACCTCAGATGGGTCGAACGAACCGTTCCCGAGGTCAAGGAAACCGGCCTGCTCTATGCGCTCGGCCTCGCCTACACCCAGGACCGCGATCGGGGAGCGGTGTTCGCGTATCGCGGCAAATTCTGGGTCGGGAAAGTTGATTACGAAGGCGCGACGCTGTTCGGCGGGACGCCGGTGGACAGCAACACGCATTATCTCGGCCTGAACAACGAAGTGCAGGCGCGCTGGCGCAGGCCGGGCAAGACCGACGGCACTCTGGACGGCGTGCTTGGCGTTGGCGTCGATTCCTGGCGCAGGCAGCTTTCCGCCTCGCAGAAGGAAGATTACGTCATCGGCTACGTGCGGCTCGGACTGGAGTCGGGCACGCGCAATGCCGGCAGATGGTCAGCGGCGATGGGGCTGAAGTATCCAGTCTGGACTTACGAGAATGCGCATTTCAATGACATCGGATTCGATTCCAATCCGATATTGCGCCCCGGCAAGGAACTCTCGCCTTACGGCAGCCTGGGTTATCGTTTTACGACTGCGGTGCAGCTGGTTGCCTACTATGAGGGGTTCCGCTTCGACAAATCGGATCGGGTCCAGACGAACGAAGTTGCGATGGGCCTGGGCCCCACGACACTGGAGCAGCCGGCGAGCAAGATGTCCATTTTCGGTCTTCGGCTCGAGTATCTGTTGCGCTGAGGCTCGGCGTTCGTTCCCGCGGCACCTGACTTGCGCATGAACAGCCTCGATCACCGCCTGTGCACCGCGCCGATGATGGATTGGTCCGATCGCCACTGCCGCTATTTTTTCCGGCAGCTGTCCAGCCATGCCGTGGTGTACACGGAAATGATAACCGCGGGTGCGCTGTTGCATGGCGATGTCCAGCGCCATCTGGCCTTCGACGCCGCCGAGCACCCGGTTGCCCTTCAGCTCGGCGGCTCGGAACCGGACACGCTTGCGCACTGTGCACGCCTGGGCGCGCGCTACGGGTACGACGAAATCAACCTGAATTGCGGTTGCCCCTCCGAACGGGTTCAGCATGGGGCATTTGGTGCCTGTCTCATGGCCGAGCCAAAATTGGTGGCGGATTGCGTGAAGGCCATGCGCGATGCGGTCGGGCTGCCGGTTACGGTGAAGCATCGGCTGGGCATCGATGCCATGGAGGGCTATGCGTTCGTGCATGATTTCGTCGCCACCCTCGCGGCGTCCGGTTGCGAGACTTTCCTTGTACACGCGCGCAACGCCATCCTCAAAGGCCTTTCTCCGAAAGACAATCGGGAAGTACCGCCGCTGAAATACGACTATGTGCACCGGCTGAAACGCGATTTTCCGACGTTGCGCATTATCGTCAACGGCGGCCTGAATTCGTTGGAGGCTGTCGAGACGCAACTGGCGCATGTCGATGGCGTCATGCTCGGTCGCGCCGCGTATCACGATCCTTACGTCCTCGCAAAGGCTTCCAGTCACCTTTTTGCAGAACCGCAGCGCTCGCGAGCAGCAGTCGTCGAAACCATGTTCGCCTACGCATCCCGGGAAGTCGCCCGCGGCACCCCGTTACGCGCGATCGTGCGTCACATGCTCGGGCTCTATCACGGACAGCCGCGAGCTCGCATCTGGCGACGCATGTTGTCGGATGCAAGTTTGCTTGGCGCCAATCGGCCCCACCTTTTGCTGGAAGCCCTGGAAGCCACGGAGCATGGAGAGCAGGCGCTCTCCATGCCGGCGTGACCAAATGTCAGCTAACGAGGAAGTTTCAGGCTTCGGGATTACCCTCGGCCACCTTGCCAAACCAGTCTTCAATGCTGATAACGCCACCTTCCCCCGGCACGCGCCCCCGATCGCCGGCGGGAAGATCGTCCTGCAATAAATCGATACGTTTCCAGCCCGCGAGTGGCGTAGGGCAATCCGGGCGTGGAACATAACGCGAAGGCATGACTTTGTTCATGCGGTGCACGTAACGCGGGCAGTTCGGCCACACTTCGGTCACGTCCACCCGTACCACGAGCAAGGCTTCCTTGAACGACTCCAATAGCGGGCCGCGGTCGCTGACAATTGCATTGCCTTGCACGCGCAGCCGGTTCGGCCGATCGAAGCTCATGAACAGCAGCCCAACCTTGTGCGTGGCCGCAATATTGCCAGCTGAATAGAACATGCCGTTACCGTCGTACAGTGGAAAAACCAGCGTCTTGTCATCGACCGCCTTGACGAATCCCGGGTCGCCGCCTTTGTACGACACCGTCGGACGTCCCTGTTCATCGATGGTGGACAGCCAGAACATGTCCCGGCTTTGGATGAACGCGATGTCCCCATCGCTCAGACGGGGTTGAATGGCCAATGCCTCGATCTTGTCGGCAATGCGGCGCGTGTCGAAACGGTCCTGCAAGGCACGTTGCTGTGCCCCGTAAAGTTTGCTCACAGACTCCTCCTGATTGTTATGGCGGCGGGCGCCGGACGTGCCCGTCGTCGATGTATCCGGCGTTCTGATATCGTAGCTGCCGGACCGGCTGACAGACTACCTCCTTGGCCCGGCCGTTGGAACACCGTGTGGAGTTTGCGAATGCCCGAGGCCGACGCTTGTACGAACCTGCGCAGATGAGCGCGATCCGTTTCGATACCTATTACCGTTATGAAGACCTGGTCCGCTTCCTGACAGATTGGGCGGGGACCCACCCCGGTCTGGTACGGCTCGAATCCGTCGGCAAAAGCTTCGAAGGCCGCGAAATTTTCGTGGTGCGCGTCACCAACTACAAGAGTGGACCCGACGGCGACAAACCTGCGCTTTGGGTAGACGGCAATATCCACGCCACCGAACTTGCCGGATCAATGGCATGCATGCACCTGCTGCATCGCCTCATCACCGGTTATGGCAAGGATGCGGATATCACCCGCTGTCTGGACACGCGCGCGTTCTACGTCTGCCCGCGCGTGAATCCGGATGGGGCCGAATGGGCATTGCGCGACGTACCGAAACTGATCCGCTCGAGCACCAGGCCCTATCCTTACGACGAAGAACCTGTGGGCGGTCTGAAGCGCGAGGATATCGACGGCGACGGCCGGATCCTGTCGATGCGCGTGCCCGATGCAAACGGTCCGTGGAAACTGTGCGAGCAGGATGCCCGTATTCTGGTGCGCCGCGATCCGGTAGAAAGCGCAGGACGCTATTTCCGGTTGCTGCCCGAGGGCCGCCTGGATGAATTCGACGGCGTGAATGTCAAGCTGCAGGCGCGCAAGGAACGCCTCGATTTGAACCGCAATTTCCCGGCCTTCTGGCGCCCCGAGCACGAACAGACCGGTGCCGGGCCGTATCCGGGTTCCGAACCGGAGATCGCGGCTATCACCGGCTTCATCACACGGCATGCCAATATCACGGGCGCGATAGCTTTCCATACCTACAGCGGTGTGTTGCTGCGGCCGTATTCGCATCTTCCCGACGAGCAGATGCCACCCGAGGATTTATGGACGTTCCAGAAGATCGGCGAGCAAGGCACGCGGATCACCGGTTACCCGGTCGCATCCGCCTACCACGAGTTTCGCTATCACCCGAAGGAGGTCATCACAGGCGATTTCGATTCCTGGATGTACGATCACCGCGGCGTCTACGCCTGGACCGTGGAAATCTGGAGTCCGCAGCGGCAGGCCGGCATCTCGGACTATAAATATATCGACTGGTACCGCGAACATCCGGTGGAGGATGATCTGAAATTGATGCATTGGAACGATACGCAACTCAAAGGCAAGGGCTTCGTCGACTGGTACGCGTTTGATCATCCACAACTCGGGCCCGTGGAACTGGGCGGTTGGCAAAGTCTTTTCACCTGGAGCAATCCGCCGCCGCATCTGCTTGAAAAGGAGATCGCACCGTTTTCGCGCTGGCTGACCTGGCATGCGCTGATATCGCCCAGGATGGAGATACTCGAAACCGAAGCCACACCGCTCGGCCCCGATACCTGGCGCGTGCGTCTGGCGGTGCAGAATACCGGTTGGCTGCCCAGTTACGTGACCAAGACGGCAAAGAACCGAAAGCTCACGCGCGGCGTCGTCTGCGAAATCGAACTGCCAGACCAGGCTTCCCTCGAGACAGGTCAAGTGCGCACGGAACTTGGCCAGCTCGAAGGCCGCGCCTACAAGCCCGCCGCGGCAAACACCTGGGCCGGATCGAGCGCTGACGAAACCGATGAGCGCTTGCAGGCAGAATGGGTGGTGCGCGCGCCGAAAGGCGCGACCATCCGGCTCAGCGCCCGCCATGAGCGCGCGGGCGCCGTCGGCGCAACGCTCACGCTGGAGTGAACGTGACGACCGCTCGAGGCATTTCACGGACCATCGGCTTTGCCTTGGTGGTTGCCGGCTTGCCGCCGCTTGCCATCGCTCTGGGCTGGTTGCCGGCGGAGAAGCTTCCGATTCCGCTGTGGACCTTGGGTTGCGGCGGCGCGGCGCTCGCTTTTGCGGGACTCTCGTTGCTGATTCCGGAAGCCCTGTTGCGCGCGCGGGGCCTGCTCGCGGCGTTGTCGATGACGGCGCTGGCAACATTGTTCGACTGGATTGCATTCGGCCACTTCCGGGGCGGCTGGCGGTTCATGCTCGAAACGCTGGTGAACTCCCTGGCGCTACGACAGAATGCCGTTCACAACATCGTGGTCTTGTTCGCCGTGCTGCTGACTTTGCTGGCCGTGTTCGGATGGTCCCAATGGACGCGCAGCCTGACGCGCCGGGATGGAACTCCCCTCAAGCGTCCGGGTCGAAAAAACAGGCCATACACCGTTGCCGAATGAAAATGGCATGAACGGAGAATCTGTCATGAAATCGAAACTCTTGTTGCTCGCATCCCTCGCTGCCATTGCAATGGGCGCCGCCCATGCAGCGGATGCCGACAAGCACTACAGCAAGGAAGAATTCAAATCCGACGTGAAAGCCGCCGGCAAAGGCATCAAGGATGCAGCCGTAGGCGTGGGCAAGCAGGTCGGAACGGGCACCAAGAAAGCATATCGCAGCGCCAAATCCAAGGTCAAAAAAGACGTCAATGAGCGCAAGCCCGGAGACGGCGCGTTGGCAAAACACAACGACAGCCAACCGACAGCAACCAAAGGCCACCAGTAGTAAACGCTCGGCGCGTTTGCTCGCGCCACGGCATCACCCAACGGCCTCCCGCACGGAGGCCGTGTTTTTTGCACGGCAGGGCGGTTCGAGTGGACTGATCCCTTCCCCTGCCCGACCCCGGCGCACCCGCGCCGGTACCTGGCTCGTTCAGTTGAGGAATCCGACGGACTTGGGCAACCACAACGCGATCTGCGGAAAAATCACAACCAGCAACAAACCTACGAGCTGCAAGACCACGAACGGCACGATACCGCGATAGATGTGCCCCATGCCAATGGATGGCGGCACGGTGCCTTTCATGTAGAACAAGGTAAAGCCGAACGGCGGTGTCAGGAACGAAGTCTGCAAATTCACCGACATCATGATCACGAACCAGGTCAGGAAAATGATCGGACCGCCGCTGCCGATGTGCGGGCCGAAGTCGACCAGTTGCAGCACCGGCGCAAACACGGGCAGCACGATAAGGGTGATCTCGATCCAGTCGAAAAAGAATCCCAGCAGGAAAGTCAGTACCAGCATGAAAGTCAAAATCTCCCACCCGCTCGTGATCCCCATCGCTGCGAGCAATTCGACGATCAGTTCATCCCCGCCCAGGGAACGGAACACGAAAGAAAACAATGTCGCGCCGAAGACGATGAAAAACACCATCGCGTTGGTCAGGCCGGTGCGTTCGATCACTTCCTTGAGCGTCTGAACGGTCAGCGTGCCGTTCATCCAGGCAAGCAGCAGCGCCCCCAGACTGCCGACCCCGGCCGCCTCGGTGGGCGTCGCCCAGCCGCCGAAAATAGAACCCAGCACCAGCGTGATCAGAAACACCGGCGGAAAGAAACTTTTGCCAATGAGACGCCAGAATTCCGCGGAGGATTTCGGCCCCACGTCATCGGGCAATGCCGGCGCGCGATCCGGGCGCATGAAGCTGTATACCAGGATGTAGACGAGATACAGCAGCGCCAGTATCAACCCGGGCACCACGGCCGCCGCAAACAACGCGCCCACCGATACCGACAGCAAATCACCCATGATCACGAGCATGATCGACGGCGGAATCAGGATGCCCAGCGTGCCGGCCGAAGCGATGGTGCCGACGGCTAGCTCCTTGTTGTAGCCGCGCTCGAGCATCGAGGGCAGCGCGATCATGGTCAGCATGACGACCGAGGCTCCGACGATCCCCGTGGTCGCCGCCATGATGGTGCCCATCAATGTCACGGACAACGCCAGACCACCCGGCACGCGGCGCAGCAAGACTTGCAGGCAGTGCAGCAGATCGTTGGCGACACCGCTGCGCTCGAGCATCGTGCCCATGAAGATGAACATGGGCACCGCGACCAGTATCGGATTGGAGGCCGCGGAGCCCCAGATGCGCGGCAGCAGGTTGAAGAACTGAATGGGCTCGAAAACCTCAAGGATAATTCCCAGCGCTCCGAACAGGATGGCGATGCCGCCGAGCACGAATGCCACCGGGAAACCGCAAAACAGCGACAGCGCAAGGACGAAAAACAGGACCAGGGACAAGTGATGGGCCAGCCAATCCATGGCTCGCTCCTCAATCCAGCATCTGGAAGGCGGCAAACGAACTCGCCTTGCGCAGACGCTCCGGACCGTACAGAAATACGACGATGCGCAACATCACCGAGATCACACCTGCCAGCAGCATGAGCAATCCGATCGAGATGAACGCCTTCGGAATCCAGCGCCACGGTAGGCCGTTCGCCGACGGCGATCCCTCGTTGTCGACCCAGGCCGTCCAGGTGAAATCCACACTGAAGTAAAGCGCCAGCAGGCAGTAAGGCAGCGCGAACAAAATGCAACCGCCAAGCTCTGTCCACGCCTGTTTACGCGGGCTCAGGTTGGCGACCAGGATGTCGATGCGCACATGCGCGTTCTTGATGTAAGCGACGCCGAGCCAGAACGAGAAAAGCGCCGTATGCAGATGCCATTCCAGTTCCTGTAGCCGCGTCGATCCCATGCCCGGCAGCTGGAAGCCGAACTTGCGCGACAGGACATCGAACACGATGACTGCAATGGTGACCAGAAACAGCAAACCGACCGCCATTGCGACCCGTTCGAGCACGGCATTGATTGCATCGCTTGCCGCCAGAAGCTTATTCATAGACCCCCCTCCCGCGTTTCACCGCCGCGCCTCTCGCGCCGCGCGCGTAAGCACTCACGCGTTTCGCGATTTACTTTGAACTAGCGCAGGTAGCCATAGTCGCGCCAGAGCGCATAGTTCTTGCGGAATTCCGCGTAAGAATCGTAGACCTTCTTGAAGTTTGCATTGGACGAGGATTCCTCTACTACGACTTCGTTCCAGGCTTTCTCATACGCCTGCATGATTGCCGGGGGCCAGCGCATGAGCTTGACGCCTTGACTGTCACGCATGTTCTTCATGGCTTTCCATTGCGTGGCTTCGCCTTCCGCCATGATCTGGCGCACCATGTCGCCGCAGGAGATTTCCAGGACAGCCTTCTGCTGCACGGAGAGCGAATCCCATTTGGCCTTGTTGATGAACAGGTCGATGATCGAAGCCTGCTGGTGCCAGCCCGGGAAGTAGTAGTACTTCGCCACCTGATAGAAACCGAGCTTTTCGTCGAGTGACGGATTGGAGAACTCGGTTGCATCAATGGTGCCAAGCTGAAGCGCCTGGAAGATGTCACCTGGCGAGAGCAGTTGCGTGGACACTCCGAGCTTATCCATGACTTTTGCGCCCAAGCCAAAAAAGCGCATCTTGAGGCCCTTGAGATCGTCCACCGTCCTGATCTCCTTGCGGAACCAGCCCGAAGCTTCGGGCGGCTGAATGCCGCAAGGTATCGTATGGATGTTGTGCCGGGCGAATAACTCGTTCTGCAATTCGAGTCCTCCGCCGTGATACATCCAGGCCAGGAACTCCGGCATATCGGGTCCGAATGGAACTGTGGAGAAAATGTTGAACACCGAATCCGTGCCGGAGAAGAAACCAGGGCTCGACCAGGCCACGTCGACCGACCCCTTGGATACGGCCTGGATCGATTCGAGTCCGGGCACCAACGCCCCCGGCTCATACAGTTTCAGGGTGATGCTTCCACCGGATGCGCGTTGAACCTTGTCGACCAGTTTCTTTGCGCCCTCGCCCACGAGCGTCAAACTGGTCGGATAAACGCTCGTCATATTCCAGGTTACATTCTTCGCCGTGACGGGCTTGCCCGACTGCTCGGTGGATCCGTCTTTCGCGGCATCACGTTTCCCACATGACGCCAACATCGGCAAGACGACCGCCGACATCACGGCCGCAACAATGATGAAACGATTCTTCATATGGATCTCCTCTCATTATTGCCCTGATCCGGCGCAGGAAAGCGCAAGGTGCATTCGCATGCAACATAAGCGTTGCTGGCGAAACCCATGACGTCAGTATACGCTCTCATCCATTGACCGCCTTTTGTCACCGATCAATGTCGCGCGCTACCGGCAATCATTCTGTGCGGAGGGTTCTCTTGCAACGGTCGAAAAAGACGACCAGCAGCAACACGACCGGGACGCCGAACCCGACCAGGAAGGGAAGCAGTGCCACGAGCCGATTTAGCCAGGTTGTGCTCTGGGTTGATACGTCCGAGGAGTTTTATCTGACTTGCAAGGCACCCGAGATGGATTAGGACACGGCACCAACGTTGTTTTTCTGCGGCCGCGGCTCACGGGCATCCGTTCTCTACTCACGATCACCACTTGGCTAGCGGGTTACCCAACCTCCGCAAACAGGAAACACCTGGCCCACGAAGCAGTTCGCCGGCTCGCTGCACAGATACGCGGCGAATTCGGCATC
>CBDDRM010000009.1:0-7160 GCA_965233135.1 uncultured bacterium
TTTGACCAACAACGGTTCCCGACGCGATCGGAAGCCATTCGTTGTTCGCTGATTACTGTTCACCAGCGCAGTAACGAGGACACCGTTTCGCTGCAACTAAGTGAAACCCGGCTTGCCTCGCGGAGTCCTTCCTTCTTTCTACGAGGGCGTACGCATGGACGCAGCCGCAGTCTCTTCGCTGGTGGCGGAGCTGTTCGCCACGATTCATCTGTTGTCCGGGTACCCGGTTCCGGAGCGCAGCCCCGAGGTTCGTTTTTTACCGCTCGCCACCATGCAGCGGATGGTCTGCAAGAGCGCCTGTGCGGTCAAGGCGTTCTATACGCCGGGCGAGGGCGTTGTCATCGACGAGAAGATTGACGTGAAGGGCGACGTCTACTCGCGTTCGGTGTTGTTGCATGAACTCGTACATCACTTGCAGCACGAGAGCAGGAAGTTCGACAATCTCGAAACGCCTTGCCATCGCTGGCAGGCCAAAGAAGTCGAGGCTTACGAAATCCAGCATAAATACCTGAAGAAAATGCAGGTGACCCGCAGCTTCATCGCGCTCGATACCCTTCCGATCACCTGCCCGGAAAGCAGCAAGGCGGGCGCGGCCGCCAGGTAGACATGCTCAGGCAAGCGAGGGCAGTCCCCTGCCCCTCGCTTGCATCATGGCTCCTCGGGGCGCTTATTGCGAAACGGGCTGCGCCATGATCGGCAACACGATTTTCGATGGATGCTGCGGGTCGTGGTAGATCACCTGGTCGGCGACCGTCATCTCGCTGTCGAGCCCCGAACGGCGGCCGGTATTCGGATTGCGGTCGTAATGGGGAAAGTTCGAGCTCGAAATCTCGAGCCGGATGCGATGGCCGGCCTTGAACAGATTGCTGGTCGGCCAGATCGAAATGTCATAGGCGTAAATCTTTCCCGGCTCGATCGGTTCGGGGTGCTCGAGCGATTTGCGAAAGCTCGCTCGCAGGATGCCGTTGTTGAGCAGGATCGCCTTGCCGTCCGGATGCACGTCGGTCAGCTTGGCGGTGAAGTCCGTATCTTTGGCGCTCGAAGCGGCATACAGCGTGACCGTGATCGGCCCAGTGACCTCGATCGGTGCCTTCAGCGGCGGCGTGGTGTAGACCAGCACGTCGGCGCGTTCCTGGATCGCCGCCTGATCGAAAGGACCCACGGGTGCCGTGTCGGCGGTACAGCAGGAGTGGCCGCCCTTGCTTGGCACCGGGTTCGCCGGATCGTAGCGGAAGCGGTCCGGGGCCTGGTCCGCGCCGGGTTTCTCGGTGGAAAGCCAACCGTTGCCATAGCGCGTATTGGCGGCACCGCGGCTATGCAGGTAGAACTCGGTAAATTGGGTTCCGGGGATCGGCCAATCATCTGCCGAGCGCCATTTGTTCGCCCCCATCACGAATACGCGCACCGCCGGCTCCTTGTCGACGCCGTTGGTCTTGCCCTTGAGCCAGTAGTCGAACCAGCGCAGCTGCAGCTCGTCGACCGGATTGACGGCTTCGGCGCCAAAATCCATCTCGCCCACTTTCTGCTCCCAGGGCAGGTGAATCCACGGCCCGATGAACAGCTTCTGTCCCTTGCGCGCGGCCTCGGTAGCTCCCTGTTTGCGCATGCCGACAAAATTCTCGATGGCGCCGTTCATGAATACGTCGTACCAGCCGCTGAAGTTCAGCGCCGGCACCTGGATCTGGTCGTAGCGCGTACGGATCGACCACTGTTTCCAGTAATCGTCCCAGGTATTGTGCGTGATCCAGTCGTAAAAATAGGGCGCGACGTTCGGGCGATCCGGCCAGAGCCAGGGGTAGTCCTTGATCGGCAGAAACTTGTAGGTGGCGCCCAGATCGCCGATCGCCTGATTCATGCGATCGAGCACTGCCTGATCGCCCAGACGCCGGGAGCCGGAGAGGGCGATGGTCACCAGCGGCCACGACTCCTCGAAGGCAAGCGACCACGCCCCGCCTTCGTAGCTCCATCCGTCGTAGTAATCCGATGACGTCATCGCCGGCACGATGGTGACCAGTGAGGGCGGCTTCAGGGTTGCCGGCATCCATTGCGTGGCCCCGACATAAGAAAATCCGTACATGCCGATCTTGCCGTTGGAGCCGGGCAATTTCGCGGCCCATTCGATGGTGTCGTAACCGTCTTTCGCTTCGTCGCGGAAAGCGTAGAACGTGCCTTCCGAAGTGTACTGGCCGCGTACGTCCTGGATCACGACAATGTAGCAATGCGACGCATAAAAGCCAGGCGGCGCATAGACGTAGGTTTGCGCCGCGTCCTTGTTGTAAGGCAGGCGCATCAGGATGACCGGGTAGCTGCCGGCCGCCTTGGGCCGATAGACGTCCGCGTAGAGCGTCGCTCCGTCGCGCATTTTGGCGCCGACATTCAGTTGTACTTCCGTCTCGCAGGCGCCGTCTGGCGGGCGCGCGACCGCGCCCGATGCGAATGCGGCGAGCGCGGACGCGACCAGGGCAACGCGAAGCCAGTGGGACGAACAGCGAATCCAGTCGCCGGGATTTGACATGGCAGTTCTCTCCTCGTTTTTTATTAGGGTGCAGGTGCAGCGAGTAGCGTCGCGCCGATGACCACGCGCGTCAAGTTTTGCCTGTGTACGACGCAGTTTCTATTGCAGCGAGAGCGGTTCGACTCCCGAGTCCTCCCTGGCGGCGCACTTCCAGGGCGTATTCCACTGCGTCATCCCGGAGTCGCAATTGTCCGGCGTACTGGCACGGCGATAACAAAGCCGGTCCGGCTTGGTGACCGACCAGTTGCGATGCACGTCGAGGTGTTGTTCGACCGGTGTGCCGTCCGGTGCATTGGCGCCCCAGGTGATTTCCACGCGGCAGACATTCTCCCAGGTATCGGATACTAGTTTAACGTCGCCTGGCATGGCGGGGACAGGACTTGCCATGAGAAAGCAAGCGAACAGTGCTGCGAAAACTGCGGTCTGCTTCGGCATCAGGAACCCCTTGTAAAACAGTTAACGGCGAGCGCATTGGCTGCGCATAACATACCGTATCAGGCGCTTGCGGTGGGGCGCACAAACGTCATGGGGGATCGAGAAAGCACTGCGTGGGTGTGCGGGCGCCTTCGCGTATGATCGTCGGAAAGCTTGGAAGGCCGCGACAATTTCAATCAGGGAGGTCCAATGGCAATCTATGAACTTCGCACGTACACCTTGCAGGTCGGCAAGATGGGCGAGGCGGTCAAGCTCTATACGGAGTTCGGCTATCCGGCGCTGAACAAGGGCGGCTTCGACAAGAAGCTCATTGGCTACTTCCAGGCCGATACCGGCATGATCAATCAGCTTGTGCATCTGTGGAAATTCGACGACGACGCGGACCGCCGCGCGCACTGGTCGGCCTTGTTCGCCTATTCCGCATTCATCGACGGCTTCGCGGCCAAGTTTCGTCCGCTCGTGCAGAACCAGGAAGTGAAACTGCTGACCGCCGCGCCGTGGGGACCGCACCCCTGAGCTTCGAGATGGCGTCGTGATGAGCAAAACCTTGCATGCGGCGACTTCGTTTGCCGTTGCGACAGTCTTGGTGTTCGGCGTGATCTATCTGACCGATGGTCTGGACGGTGCGAAACCGCCCGACAAGCCACCACCGATGCAGGAGATCAAGGGAAGCGTCGGTCCTGTCTGGGCGGTTGGCAACGGTGCCGTGGACGAAAATCCGGATGACGCGCCTGCGGGGAAAGCTCACTCCGCGCCTCAGACTTCGGTCCGCGCGCAATGCGACGCATGGGAGAAGCATGCCAGGCAACTCGACGTGTTCGCGCTCGGGTCATCATCCGACGAGGAGCAGAATCGTATCCGGCAAGCGCAGAAGCAAGTGAGACAAAAAATGCTCGATCTCGACTGCATGCGCGCCTGACCGACCGCAATCGCGCGGCTGGAACTGCGGCGCCGCCATCACGTCTGTCTGCGTTGCAAGGCTATAATCGGCGACAGATGCCAACTCCCGGTTATTCCGCATGAAGTTCAGTGTGTTTTTCGCGCGCGTCGTGGTCGGCGGCATGCGCCACTTCGCCGAATGGCTCGCGCGCCGGCTGCGCACCAATTTTTATCTCTACCTGGCGGCAACGCTCACGCTGCTGGTGGTGGCGGATGCGTTCACCGCGAAAGCCGTGGTGGACATGCGCCAGAAGACCTACGACCTGATGATGCGCTACCGCATCGTGAAGCCGGCGGCCGACAACCAGATCGTGATCGTCGACATCAACGAAGCGAGCCTGGCGGCGATGGCGCCCGACTACGGTCGCTGGCCCTGGCCGCGGCAGGTGCTGGGGGAGTTCGTGCAGCACCTGGAGTCGCAGCGTCCGAAGGCGGTTGTGTTCGACATCCTGTTCTCGGACCCGGACGTGTACAACGCCGATAGCGACACGTATTTCAACGAGGCGATCGCCGCCACCGACAACACCTACTTTCCGTGGCTGCGGCTCCCACCTGCGAGCGACACTTTGTCCGAGTTGAAGCCCTCGATGATTCCGGGCGCCAAGCGCGTGGACGGCCTGCCGGAATCGGACGGAACGATCGCCGCCGTGTTGCCGTTCTTTCCTGCGGTGCGCGAGGGCGGACGCATCGGCACGCACAACATTTATCCGGATAGCGACGGGGTCGTGCGCAGTTATCGCCTGTTCCATTACGAGCGGGGCTGGAAGCTTCCATCGCTGCCGGTGCGTATTGGCACGGATCTGGGGTTCACGCAGCCGCCTTACGCAAATATCCTGCTGAACTGGCGCGGGCCGCCGTTCACCTATCGCTATGCGTCCTTCGGCGATGTGTTCCAGGACATGCAGCGAAAGGAGCCCACGCGGCCGAAAGACGAATTCACCGGCAAGATCGTCATCATCGGCTCCACGGCGCCTAGCCTGTTCGACATCAAGCCGACGTCCATGGCGCGGGAATTCCCGGGCGTGGAGATCCTGGCCACGGCCATCGATAACCTCAAGCACGACGATTACATTCGCACGCCGGCGTCGAGTATTCCCAATCTCATCGTCGCATTGATCATCCTCTGGGCCACGGCGATCGCGCTATACCGCGACCCGGATTCGGACCGGTTCAACGCCCTGTTCGGCACGGCGCAATTCGGATTGCTGGGCTTTTCCTACGCCATGATCAACTTTTCTCCCTATCACCTGAATCTGACCGGGCCGGTGTTCATCGGCTTCATCTATTTTTCGATCGCCAAACTGTATTCCACCGCGACCGCTCGTGCGTTGGAGAAAAGTGCCGTGGCCGCGACGGTACGTGCGGGCCATGCCAACGGCGCGACATTGGCCGTGTTCCAGTTCGATGGGGGCGCAGAGCCGGTCAGCGCGCTGTTTCTGAGGCGCCTGCGCAAGCAAATGCTCGAGCTGGCGCGTGAACCCATGGACGTGGACATCGTCAAAGGAAGGCAGCGGGGCCTTTGGGGCCTGTTTGAGGCGACCGTCACGGCGTCCTGGGCGTATCCGCTGGCCGACGCGCAGGGTCGCAGCCGCATGGAGCAGGATCTGAAACGGCTGCGCGAGGAGATGCCCCGCATGGTCGAGAGTCTGCGCGTGAACGAAGAGAAGCTCGCGGGCGAAGCGGTGCGCTCGGCCTCGGTCGGCGCGGCGGGCACCGAGGCGGCACGAGCGGAATGGCGCGCGTTGTTTGCCGCCGCGCTGGAAGCCGCGAGCAAGGGCAGAGAGTAAGCCCGGGCTGCAGGCGCAAAATGAGCTAACTGGAGACGAATCGATGCGAAAAATTGTTGTACTGACGCTGTGCCTGTTGCTGCCGGCGGGCGCCGGGATGCTCGGCGCGCAGGCGGCGACAAAGACGACGGCGCCCGAAAAAGGCGTGGCACTCAAGGCCGACAAGCTGGTCGCCGAACCGTTTGCCGATGCCAAACAAGTGGGCTCGGTTTCCAAAGGTGAGGCAGTCACCATTGTCAAGAAATCCGCGGGTTGGTACCAGGTGAAAGGATCCGGGGCGCAAGGCTGGATACGCATGCTGTCCGTGCGTCGCGGCGAAGCAGGCAAGAGCAATGCGGCCAAGGATGTCGCGGCCATTTCCACCGGGCGCGCGGGCACCGGACAAATCGTTTCGACCACCGGAGTACGAGGGCTCTCCGAAGAAGAACTCAAGGCGGCCAAATACGACGAGACCGAGTTGAAGCAGGCGGAGGCGTTCGCGGTGTCGAAAGGCAACGCCGGCATCTTCGCGCAAAGGGCCCAGTTGGCCGCGCGGCCGTTCAATTATCTCCCCGCAAATTGACAAGGAGCCCTCTATGAAACGGTTCCTGACACTGGCAGTTCTCGCAACGATGGCGACGGGTGCGGGCGCCGTGGATTTCGACAAGCTCAAGAAGCTCGAAGAGAAGGTCAAGAAAGCGACCGGGCAGGACACGCCCAAAGAGCCGGAGGCCCCAAAAGCACAGGCCAGCCCGAAAGAGCAGGCACCGGCAACGGAGCAGGATGCCGCGGCCGCGCAGCTTCCTGCGATTCCGCCCATCGGCAACGTGCCCGAGGCCGATGAAGTCAAGATTGGCCGCTATATCGCCGGCACGCTGCTCGGCGCCGCTCCGTTGGTGAAAGATCCCGGCCTGCAGGTCTATGTCAATCGCGTTGGCCGTTGGGTGGCCAGCAATAGCGAGCGGCCGAACCTGCGCTGGACGTTCGGCGTGATTGACTCCGATGATGTCAATGCGTTTGCCGCGCCCGGCGGATACATATTCATCACGCGCGGCCTTTACAGTTTGCTAAGGGACGAGGCCGAGCTGGCCGGGGTGCTGGGACACGAAGTGGCGCACGTCGTCAAAAAGCATCACCTGCGCCTGCTGCAAAAGAGCCAGGCGATCGATGCGGGCAGCAAGGTGCTCAAGAAACAGATGGGCGATGAGAAGTTTGCGAAGAAGTTGATCGGCAGCGGCGCCGAGATACTGGCGCGTGGCCTCGACAAGGACGCGGAGTTCGAAGCCGATCGCATGGGCGTGGTGCTGGCCGCGCGATCCGGGTACGACCCGTTCGGTTTACCTGCCGTGCTACAGGAGATCAGCGCCGCTTCGGATAACTCTGCCGTGGCCCTATTGTTCAAGACCCATCCGCACCCGGACGAGCGCCTGTCGCGCCTGGGAACCGCGATGGGATCGCGTTTCGATTCTCTGAAGAACTCGAAAAACTCGGAAGAGCGGCTGGTT
>CBDDRM010000010.1:0-71593 GCA_965233135.1 uncultured bacterium
CACATTGCGTACGGCAAATCGCACGACGAGGTGGCGGCGGCGCAGTGGCTGGAGTACGCCCGTCATCCCGGCATTCTCGACCTGGTCGCGCAACTCATTGGCGAGGACATCATCCTGTGGGGCAGCCAGGTGTTCTGCAAACCGCCGCGCACTGGCAAGGCCATTCCGTGGCATCAGGACGGACAGTACTGGCCGATCCGGCCGATTGCCACGTGTTCAGTCTGGATCGCGCTGGATGATGCCACGCCTGAAAACGGTTGCATGCGCTACATTCCGGGATCGCATGCAGGCGGCAGCCTCTATCGGCATCGCATCAGCGACCGGAGCGATGTGGTGCTCAATCAGGAAGTCGATCCTTTGCAATTCGATGGGTCGAGCGGCCGCGACGATATCCTCGGCGCCGGAGAGTTCTCATTGCACGACGTTTATCTGATCCATGGATCGAACGCCAACCATTCACCCAGGCGCCGCGCGGGTTTCGTGATCCGCTATATGCCGGCAACCTCCGTATTCGAGCGCGTCGATGGCGACGCGCATGTGCAGTCGGGCGTCACGTTCAGCATGAGCAAGCGCCCGATCTGGCTGGTGCGCGGCAAGGATCGTACCTCGCGCAACGATTTCACCGTGGGACACGGCAAGGAATATGCGCTGGTACCGCGGATGTCAGATGAAGAGGGGTGACAGGCCGCAATAAATGATCGTCTGGCGCAACGGCGGCTAGACGCGCATGCCCAGCTTGCCAAGCGACCAGATCATGACGGCGTAGGCCAGGGCCGTCACCACGCAGGCTATCGTCAGCGCGAGCCAGAAATTGATGCCCGAGCGCAGCAAGGCTGGCAGCAGCAGGAACAGAGGCAGCGACGGGATGACGAGCCAGAATACACCATGCGACAGTGCGGCGACGCGCTCGGCATCCCCCGTTTCGACGTAAAGCCATACAAATGCCAGCAATGACGTGAGGGGCAGCGAAGCCAGCGCAGCCGCCCAAAAAGAACTGCGCTTCGCGATCTCGGAAATGGCCACCACGACCAGCGAAGTGAGAGAGATCTTCAGTACGTAGTACCACATCTCCTGTACCCCCCCCATCAATTATTCAACTGACTGCATGGGCTCGGTTGCATTTATTCGCGGATGTCATGCTAAAGGAGGTTTCAGTGACGGCCATGTAGGAGCTTTCTGACATCGCGGTAAAGAGAAATTGCATTGAATAATATATTTAACTTATCTTTGCTAACGCTCAATGCAGCCGAAACAAACGCCGTGACCTTCCTAAAAGCTTTAATCGTATGCAACAGAAAAATACCAGTGCGGTCGCGCTTTCAAAAACCCATTTCGTCTCGCAAATCCGCTTCAACGGAATACTGCGTCACCCCGCTCTTGCTCGGAGATTCTTAAATGCGTAATCCCGCTAATTCCGGTTCGGTGGCAATTGGTCGCCGCACAAAGTATGTCCCAGGCGACAAGGACGGCTCACTGTCCGGACCCGAACAGCACGCGGCGTTTATTCTCGAAGCCATGCTGGCGCTTCGCGACGGCGATCTTTCACAACGTCTGCCTGAAGGATGGAGCGGCATTTACGGCAAGATCGCAGCCGCATATAACGAAGTCGCTATGTTAAACAACCGGCGCGTCAAAGAGAATCAAAGGGTGTGCCAAGCGGTTGGGAAGGAAGGCAAACTCAAGCAGCGCATGAGAGTACCTGGTGCCGCCGGTGCCTGGGCTGATGAGGTCGCTCAGTTCAACACCCTGGTCGACGATCTGGTTTGGCCAACGACCGAGGTAGCGCGCACCATCGGCGCCGTGGCGAAGGGCGATCTCGGGCAATCGATGGCGCTCGAGACTGACGGCCGTCCCCTGGAGGGTGAGTTCCTGCGGTCGGCGAAACTGGTTAACAAAATGATCGACCAACTCACGGTATTCACCTCGGAAGTGACACGGGTGGCGCGTGAGGTGGGCACCGAAGGCAAGCTTGGGGGACAGGCACAAGTCCGGGGCGTCTCCGGCGTCTGGAAGGAATTGACCGAATCGGTCAACCAGATGGCCGGTAACCTGACAGCGCAGGTGCGCAACATTACCGATGTGACTATCGCTGTTGCGAGCGGAGATCTCTCCAAAAAAATTACGGTAGACGTGCGCGGTGAAATCCTGCAATTGAAGGAAGCCATCAATACGATGGTCGATCAACTGCGTTCGTTCGCCTCTGAAGTCACGCGTGTGGCTCGCGAGGTCGGTACCGATGGCCGCCTCGGAGGGCAGGCCGTCGTGCCTGGCGCCGCCGGGACCTGGAAGGACTTGACTGACTCTGTCAATGCCATGGCATCGAATCTTACTGCACAGGTGCGCAATATCGCTGCCGTGACGACTGCCGTTGCGCGAGGTGACCTGAGTCGCAAGATTACGGTGGACGTGAAGGGCGAAATCCTGGAGCTCAAGGAGACCATCAATACGATGGTGGACCAACTCAACGGCTTCGCGGCGGAAGTCACGCGAGTCGCGCGTGAAGTGGGGACGGAGGGGGCGCTCGGCGGGCAAGCGCAAGTGCCCGGCGTGGCGGGCACTTGGAAAGATCTGACGGACTCCGTCAATTCCATGGCATCCAACCTGACGTCTCAGGTGCGCAACATCGCTCAAGTCACCACGGCTGTAGCGAAGGGGGACTTGAGCCGCAAAATAACGGTCGACGTAAAAGGCGAAATCCTGGAACTGAAGAACACCATCAATACGATGGTGGATCAGCTCAACGCATTTGCCGGCGAAGTGACTCGCGTGGCACGCGAGGTCGGCACCGAGGGCAAGTTGGGCGGACAGGCGCAGGTGCAGGGTGTTGGCGGCACGTGGAAAGACCTGACAGACAACGTCAACTTCATGGCATCGAATCTGACCGGGCAGGTTCGCAACATTGCGGAAGTAACCACGGCAGTTGCCAATGGCGACTTGTCCAAGAAGATCACGGTGGACGTGAAGGGCGAGATTCTGGAGTTGAAGAACACCGTGAACACCATGGTCGACCAGCTCAATGCGTTCGCCGGCGAAGTTACGCGCGTGGCACGTGAAGTAGGCAACGACGGCAAGCTCGGCGGCCAGGCAGAGGTGCGCGGGGTCGCGGGAACGTGGAAAGATCTGACCGACTCGGTTAACTCCATGGCATCCAACCTCACCGGTCAGGTGCGCAATATTGCGGAGGTCACCACGGCGGTGGCGCGAGGAGATCTCTCGCGCAAGATCACCGTGGACGTCAGAGGAGAGATCCTTGAGCTGAAAAACACCATCAATACCATGGTGGATCAGCTCAATGCGTTCGCCGGAGAAGTAACGCGTGTCGCACGCGAAGTCGGCACTGAAGGAAAGTTGGGCGGGCAAGCGCAGGTAGAGGGCGTGGCAGGCACCTGGAAGGATTTGACGGACAACGTGAACTTCATGGCTTCCAATCTCACGGGTCAGGTGCGCAACATCGCGGAAGTCGCAACGGCGGTGGCCACCGGAGACTTGTCGAAAAAGATCACGGTGGACGTGAAGGGCGAGATTCTGGAGTTGAAGAACACCGTGAACACCATGGTCGACCAGCTCAATGCGTTCGCCGGCGAAGTCACGCGCGTGGCGCGTGAAGTCGGGACAGAAGGCAAACTGGGCGGACAGGCGCAAGTGCGCGGGGTGGCCGGTACATGGAAAGATCTGACCGATAACGTGAACTCGATGGCCTCCAATCTTACCGGCCAGGTTCGCAATATTGCCGACGTCACGACAGCCGTGGCGCGTGGGGATCTGTCCCGCAAGATCACGGTGGATGTGAAGGGCGAGATTCTCGAGCTCAAGAACACGATCAACACCATGGTCGATCAGCTCAATGCATTTGCCGGCGAAGTAAGCCGGGTAGCGCGCGAAGTGGGGACCGAGGGAAAACTTGGCGGCCAGGCGCAGGTGCCGGGTGTCGGCGGCACATGGAAAGACCTGACCGACAACGTCAACTCCATGGCGTCAAACTTGACCGCACAGGTTCGCAATATCGCCGACGTAACGACGGCGGTGGCGCGGGGCGACCTTTCCCGCAAGATCACGGTGGATGTAAAAGGGGAGATCCTGGAGCTCAAGGACACCATCAACACCATGGTTGACCAGCTCAACGCGTTTGCCGGCGAAGTCAGCCGGGTGGCGCGCGAAGTCGGCACGGAAGGCAAACTAGGCGGGCAAGCGCGCGTCGAAGGGGTAGGGGGCACCTGGAAGGACTTGACCGACAACGTCAACTCGATGGCCTCAAACTTGACCGCTCAGGTACGCAATATTGCTGAAGTGACCATTGCAGTTGCCAACGGCGACCTGTCAAAGAAGATCACGGTGCACGTGCGC
Source organism: uncultured bacterium (assembly GCA_965233135.1). Taxonomy (GTDB): domain Bacteria; phylum Pseudomonadota; class Gammaproteobacteria; order Burkholderiales; family JACQAP01; genus JACQAP01. The sequence continues at coordinate 4,345 of CBDDRM010000010.1, forward strand.
GGCGAAATACTCGCGTTGAAAGAAACCATCAACACCATGGTCGATCAGTTGCGTTCCTTTGCTGCCGAAGTGACCCGGGTGGCGCGCGAAGTTGGAAGTGATGGCAAGCTCGGCGGTCAGGCGCTCGTACCCGGGGTGGGCGGCACATGGAAAGATCTGACCGACAACGTCAATTCGATGGCCTCGAACCTCACGGGCCAGGTTCGCAACATCGCCGACGTGGCGACGGCCATTGCACGCGGCGACCTGAGCCGCAAGATCACCGTGGACGTGAAGGGCGAGATCCTGGAGCTCAAGAACACCCTTAATACCATGGTCGACCGGCTCAACGCATTCGCATCCGAGGTAAGCAGGGTGGCGCGCGAAGTCGGAACGGAAGGCAAGCTTGGCGGGCAGGCGCGTGTGTCAGGCGTTGCGGGCACCTGGAAAGACTTGACCGACAACGTTAATTTCATGGCATCGAATCTGACCGGGCAGGTGCGCAATATTGCTGAAGTGACCATCGCGGTTGCCAGCGGCGACTTGTCCAAGAAAATCACAGTAGACGTTCGCGGCGAAATTCTTCAGCTCAAGGAAACCATCAATACGATGGTCGAACAATTGCGTTCGTTCGCTTCCGAAGTAACTCGGGTGGCGCGCGAGGTTGGTACTGAAGGGCGGCTCGGTGTGCAGGCGGTGGTTCCCGGCGTCGCGGGGACTTGGAAGGATCTGACCGACTCGGTCAATGCCATGGGTGGCAATCTCACGGCTCAGGTGCGCAATATTGCGGAAGTCACGACTGCTGTGGCGCGCGGCGACTTGAGCCGCAAGATTACGGTGGACGTGAAGGGCGAGATTCTGGAGCTGAAGAATACGATCAACACGATGGTTGACCAGCTCAATGCGTTCGCCGCAGAAGTAACCCGCGTCGCGCGCGAGGTCGGCACCGAGGGCAAGCTCGGCGGACAGGCACAGGTGCCGGGTGTCGCAGGGACGTGGAAGGACTTGACTGACTCGGTCAATTTTATGGCATCGAACCTGACGGATCAGGTGCGTGGCATCGTGAAAGTCGTCACGGCGGTGGCCGATGGCAATCTGCGCCAGCGCCTTGCTGTGCAGGCGAAAGGCGAGGTTGCCGCGCTCGCCGAGACAATCAACAACATGACGGATACCCTCGCGACCTTTGCGGAACAGGTGACCAACGTTGCGCGCGAAGTCGGCGTTGATGGGCGCCTCGGTGGCCAGGCGAATGTACCCGGCGCATCAGGGACGTGGCGAGATCTAACCGCCAACGTCAACCTTCTGGCCGCGAATCTTACGACGCAGGTGCGCGCCATCGCAGACGTAGCGACTTCCGTGACCAAAGGTGATTTGACGCGATCCATTCAAGTGGCGGCCAGTGGGGAAGTGGCCGATCTGAAGGACAACATCAACACCATGATTTACAACCTGCGGGCAACTACCGAGACCAACAAAGAGCAGGATTGGCTCAAGTCGAACCTCGCCAAGTTCACCGGCATGCTCCAGGGTCAGCGCGACTTGTTTGTGGTTGGCAGGGAACTGCTGTCGGATCTGGTGCCATTGGTTCAGGCGCAGCAGGGGGCCATCTATCAGATGGACAACTCGCCCGAATCTCCGGCGTTGCGCCTGTTGGCGGGTTACGCGCAGCAACCTCATCAGCCCGAGCGAATTGCACTCGGCTCGGGCCTGGTCGGGCAATGCGCAGTCGAAAAGACACGCATCCTGCTGCATGACGTGCCGGCTGAATATACGCAGATCGAGTCGAGCCTCGGCAATGCGGTACCAGCCAACGTTTTGGTGCTGCCCGTGCTGTTCGAAGGTGAAACCAAGGCGGTCATCGAACTCGCGGCGCTGAACAAATTCACAGACATCAATTTGACGTTTCTGGAGCAACTTACCCAGTCGATTGGCGTGGTGCTCAATACGATTGAGGCCACGATGCGCACCGAGGGTCTTCTGGTGCAATCGCAAAGGCTTACCACCGAGCTGCAGGCGCGCCAGGCAGAACTACAGGAGACCAATGAGGCGCTCGAGCAAAAGGCGCACCAGCTGGCGGAGCAGAACATAGAGGTTGAGCGCAAGAACACCGAAGTCGAACAGGCCCGCCGCGCGCTTGAGGAAAAGGCCGCCGAGCTTGCCCTTACCTCGAAATACAAGTCGGAATTCCTGGCCAACATGAGCCATGAATTGCGCACGCCGCTAAACTCAATCCTGATTCTTGGTCAGCAGCTGGCGGAGAATGGCGGTGGTAACCTGAACTCCAAGCAGATCGAATTTGCAAGAAATATACACTCGGCCGGCTCCGATCTGCTCACGCTCATCAACGATATCCTCGATCTTTCGAAGATCGAGTCAGGGACGGTCACGGTCGAAGCGGAGGAAGTCCGATTTTCCTCACTGCTGGAGACGGTCGATCGCAGTTTCCGGCATATCGCTGAGTCGAAGAATCTGCCCTTCCACGTTGCGGTCGATCCGGCTCTTCCGCGCTCGATGACAACCGACCCGAAACGTTTGCAGCAGATACTCAAGAACCTGCTTTCCAACGCCTTCAAATTTACTTCCCAGGGGCAGGTCGACGTGCAGATCAGCGTGGCATCCGCCGGCTGGAGTTCCGATCATCCGGTTTTGAGCCGGGCACCCGGCGTTGTGTCACTGGCGGTCAAAGACTCAGGCATTGGCATCGCGCCGGAAAAGCAAAGACTTATTTTCGAAGCCTTTCAGCAGGCAGACGCAGGTACCGCAAGAAAGTACGGCGGGACTGGCCTGGGTCTGGCGATATCCCGGGAGCTAGCGACGTTGCTCGGCGGCGAAATCCGGCTGGCCAGCACGCCCGGGTCAGGCAGCACATTTACGCTGTATCTGCCAATGGTGTATACCGGGCCGTCAACGGGGGCGCTAGACGTCCGCACAACCACCGCCACGCAGCCGCCATCCAGGCTGACGTCGCTCGCACTGCCGGTCGTTCCGCTGGCTCGCGAGGAGAGCATCGAAGACGACCGGGAATTCATCGGCGGTGGCGAGAACGTGCTGTTGATCATTGAGGACGATCCGCATTACGCGCGTGTTTTGCTCGGCCTGGCGCGCGAGAAGGGTTTCAAGGCCATTGTCGCGCAGCGCGGAGCACTCGGATTGTCTTATGCGCGGCAATACCTTCCCACGGCAATAACGCTTGATATATTCCTGCCGGACATGCTGGGTTGGACGGTGCTCAACAATCTCAAGCTGGATCCCCTGACGCGGCATATTCCAGTGCAGATAATATCCCTGGAAGAAGAGCGTCAACACGGACTGGCGCGCGGGGCTTTTTCCTATTTGGTGAAGCCCGTGACCTCCGACAGCATTGAGGCTGCTCTGGAACGCATCGGCCGCTTTGCCGCCCCGCATACAAAGCGTCTGCTTGTGGTCGAAGACAACGAGCTGGAGCGCACCAGCATCGTCGAGTTGCTCGGCCACGACGATATCGAAATCACGGCGGTCGGAACGGGCGAAGAGGCGCTAAAGGCGCTGCTGGACCGGCCATTCGATTGCTGCGTTCTGGATCTGCGACTGCCTGACATGAGCGGTCTGGATTTGCTCAATCGAATTCACGAACAGTCTTCTCTCGCCCCGTTGCCCATTGTCGTGTACACCGGCAAGGATCTCGCGGCCGACGAGGAAAAGCAACTCAAGAACGTTGCGAAAAGCATTGTGCTGAAGGATGTTCGATCGCCCGAGCGGCTGTTCGACGAAACGGCGCTGTTCCTGCACCGGGTGGTTACCGACTTGCCGGAAGCCAAGCAACGCATGCTTGAGCGCCTGCACTCCTCGAATGAAGCGCTGCGCCATCGCCGCGTTCTGGTGGTGGACGACGACGCGCGCAACATTTTTGCACTGAGTACGCTGCTGGAGGATCACGAGATCGATGTCATCAGCGCGACCAATGGGCGCCAGGCGATCGAACTGATCGAGCAGACGGAAGATCTGAGCGCGGTGCTGATGGATATCATGATGCCGGAGATGGACGGTTACGAAACGATGCGTGAAATTCGCAAGTCCCCGAGATTCCGCACGCTTCCCATACTTGCCTTGACGGCCAAGGCAATGAAAGGCGACCGCGAGAAATGTCTGGAAGCAGGCGCATCGGACTACATCGCGAAACCGGTCAACACCGAGCAATTGATGTCCATGCTGCGCGTTTGGCTGCACCGGTGAACATGCCGGCGCCCCAGCAATGCTGCGTCAACATCCTGCTCGTCGACGACAGGCCGGAAAACCTGCTCGCGCTCGAAAGCATTCTCGAAGCGCCCGGCTATAACCTCGTGCGCGCGACGAGCGGGCAGGATGCCTTACTTGCGCTCCTTGCAAGTGACTATGCGGCGATCGTGTTGGATGTGCAGATGCCCGGCATGAGCGGGATAGAACTTGCACAGATCATCCGTAGCAGAAAGAAGACGCAGCATATTCCGATTCTATTCCTGACGGCGCACACCGACGAAAGCGCGATTGCGGGCTACCAGGCAGGCGCGGTGGATTTTCTGACCAAGCCGGTCCAGCCCGCCGTATTGCGTTCTAAAATCGGCGTATTCGCGGAGTTGTTTCGCAAGACCAGTGAACTCAAGGAGGAGGTTGAGGAGCGCCGCCAGGCCGAGAAGCGTATCGGACAATTAAACAGCGAGCTTTCCGAGCGCGTCGATGAACTGGCGGCCGCAAACGCCGAACTTGAGTCGTTCAGCTATACCGTCAGCCACGACTTGCGCGCGCCCTTGCGGCAGGTGTCCGGATTTGTTGCGCTCCTGCAGGAAAGTCTCGGTCCCCGGCAGACCGAGCAGGACACAGAGTACATCACGCTGATCGAGACCGCCGTTGTCCGCATGGGGCGATTGATAGATGATTTGCTGGGGTTTTCACGATACGGCCGGACCGAATTGAATCGCACGACTGTCAATCTGACACCCTTGGTCAATGAGGTACGGGAAACCTTGGCACCTTCGTATTGCAACCGCGACGTGAAATGGAACGTGGGGGATTTACCTCAGGTGCAGGGAGATCCGGCGATGCTGCGCCAGGTCCTTGCCAGCCTGCTCGATAATGCATTGAAGTTCACGCGCAGGCAGGCCTGTGCGCATATCGAGATCGGTGCTCGCGAGGAGGCTGGCGAGCATGTTATTTTCGTACGCGACAATGGGGTCGGATTCGACCCGCGCCACGCGGATAAGCTGTTTGGCGTTTTTCAGCGTCTTCACAATGGTGCCGAATTCGAAGGTACCGGCATAGGGCTGGCGAGCGTGCGTCGGATCATTCAGCGCCACAACGGTCGCAGCTGGGCCGAAAGCCTGCGCGGTGAGGGCGCTACAGTTTACTTCTCATTACCCATTGCCGTTGCTGCCCATGAAAATCTGCACTGAAATCCTGCTGGTCGAAGACGATCCAGGTGACGTGCACCTTGCGTTGTCCGTGTTTCGGGCGATGCGAATTGCCGACAATTGCACGGTAGTTAACGATGGTGAAGAGGCCATGGATTATTTGAGGGCTCGCGGGCGCCATGCCCAACGCCCGTCGGGACTGCCTCGCCTCATTCTGCTCGATCTGAAAATGCCGCGCATGACCGGCTTTGAGGTGCTGCAACAGATCAAGAACGATGACGCGTTCAAATTGATCCCCGTGGTCGCGCTGACGTCTTCGCGCGAAGAACGCGATGTCGAGCGAGCCTATGATCTGAACGTCAATGGCTACGTCGTCAAAAGCATCGAATTCACCGACTACCGCGCGACGCTTCAGGCCCTGGCCAACTTTTGGGCCAATGTGAATGAACGACCGCCTGGATTCATCGAGCGCCGCGAACTCAACAGCGTTCGTTCGGTGGACAAATACAAGGCAGACGACAAGGGCAACGACAGAGGTCGCGTCTGCGCGATTATGCTCGATTCCGGTCGGTGGCAGTTTAGCGCGTGCTGATTGCCATTACCGACCTCGTCCAACAAACTTCCCGTCGCCGATGTCCACTTACTCCAGGATACTTTTCGTAGACGACACACCGGCGGAATGGCAACTCGCTTTTTCTACTCTCGCCGATAACGGACTGATGGATCAGGCGACAGCTGTCAAGGACAAGGACGAGGCGCTTGATTTTCTGCATGCGCGCGGTAATTTCCGGCGCCGACCGCCCGGTCTCCCCGCGGTGGTCATAATCGGCCCGAGCATTCAGGGTGCTACGGCCCTGTCGGTGCTTTCGCACATTCGCACCGATACCACACTTCGTCATGTACCCGTGGTGATTATCGCCGGCGCGCCGGATCCCCAGCTGTTGCGCAGCGCGTACTTGCATGGCGCGAACAGCGTCGTACGCAGAGACGAAGATGTCAGAGTCCATGCCGAGCGGTTTGCTGCCTTGGCGCAGTTCTGGGCCTGGGCCAACGAACCACCTCCGGGTTGCCTGCCCCAACCGAAATCTTCAAGGCGATTTCAATGAATGCGGCCGTTCGCATGCTGTATCTGGAGGACGATCCGGCAGATGCGCGTCTGATTCGCGAGCATTTGCGCAAATCCGGTCTCGATGCCGACATTGTCATTGCGGGCAGTCGCGAAGTCTTCGAGACGGAACTTTCCACGGGCGGTTATGATCTTGTGCTGTCCGATTTTCACGTACCTGGTTTCAGTGGACTCGAGGCGCTCGAGCTGGTTCGCGCCCTCGATCCGCACCTTCCGTTCATCCTCGTAACCGGTGCTCTGGGCGACGAGCGGGCGGTGGAACTGCTGCGAAGCGGCGCCACGGACTGCGTGTTGAAGGATCGTCTGGCGCGCCTTGCGCCGGCTATAAAGCGGGCCGTCAGCGAACATGTCGCGCAAAGGCGGCACAACGAAATACAGGCGCGCTTGGCCGAGGCGCACCGGTTGAGCAAGCTCGCGGCCGAAGCGGCCCGCATGGGCTCGTGGCAACTTAATCTCGCTGGCGGCACGCTGGACTGTTCCGAGGAATTCCTGAGTCTGCTCGGTGTGCAGCGAACCGATTGGGCGGGAACCATAGGCGCGCTAGAAGCACTGATGCATCCGGGCGATGTCGAACATCGCCGTCGCGTGCACGCCGATGCGGTCAAACATCGCCGCTTCATGGAACTGGAGTTTCGTATTCCCCGGGCCGACGGCGAGGTGCGCTGGATGTATCTGCGCGGCGATTGCGTGTTGGGTGCCGACGGAGTCCCGGCGAGCTTTCTCGGAGTCATGATGGACATTACCGAGCGCAAGCAGATGGAAGATGCCTTGCGGGACGCCGATCGCCGGAAGGATGAATTCCTTGCGATGCTGGCGCACGAATTGCGCAATCCTTTGGCACCGATTTACAACGGACTATCGATATTGCGGCGAACAGCTGCAAAATCGACCGAGACCGAAAAAATTCATGCGATGCTCGAACGTCAGATGCATCACATCATTCGTCTGGTCGACGATTTGTTCGACATCTCACGCTTTACTCTAGGCAAGATCAAACTGAACCTGCAATCCGTCGAGCTGCAAAAAATTCTGCAGAATGCCGTTGAAATGAGCCAGCCGTCGATCGAGGCCAGGCATCATCACTTGGACATTTCCATGCCGTCGCGCCCCGTGATGCTGGATGCCGATGTCGTAAGGCTCGCGCAAGTCTTGTCGAATTTGTTGAATAACGCCGCGAGATATACCGGCGAAGGCGGGCGCCTTTGGCTCGGCGCCCGCGTAGAGGGTGACTCCGCTTTGATCAGCGTACGGGACTCGGGTATCGGCATCCCGGAATCGATGCTCGATCGCGTGTTCGACCTGTTCACACAAATCGGCGGTGACGATCGGTCAACCAAATCCGGCCTCGGTGTCGGACTGGCCATGGCGCGCATGCTCGTGGAATTGCACGGCGGCAAGGTCGAGGCGCGCAGCGCCGGTGCCGGACAGGGTAGTGAATTCGTCGTGCGACTGCCCGTTTCCGCTTCCAGATACGGGGTTGAGAGTGCGGGAAGCGTCGTCAATTCCAATATTTCACTGAATGGGCGGCGGGTGTTGGTGGTGGACGACAATCGCGACGCTGCAGACAGTCTCGTCCTCCTGCTCAGGATGGCAGGCGCAGAGGCACATGCCGCCTATGACGGGCAGAGTGCGCTGGCAGCACTGCCAACTCATCGGCCGCAAATCGTATTGTTGGACATCAGTATGCCGGGGATGGACGGATATGCTGTCGCCAACTGCATGCGGCAGGATCCGAATTATCGCAATCTTATCCTGGTCGCACTGACAGGACTTGGACAGGAAAACGATCGTCTTCGAGCGTCCACCGCCGGTTTTAACCACCATCTGACCAAGCCGGCGGATCTGGATTCGGTACAGGCGCTCATTGCTTCCGTGGAGCCTGCTGAGCAAAGCGGTCGACTTTCGCATATCCACCGTATCAGGCAGGTTGGTACGGACTCCGACGCCAGCTAGCGCGCTTTGCCCTCTCGTAGCACCGGGCGGGCTCGTCCGACCAGCTGCGAATGTGCAAGTAACGCCGTGGTTGCGACGCAGCGGATGGCGGTGGTACAGCATCGTGCGGATCATGCGGCTCCCTGGCTAACGGCATGCGCGGCGCTGGCCGTGCGAATTTACCCGCGGCGTGCGAAACCGGCCGACGGGTGCGTTACGCGGTCAGACTTATTTCCACCGATCCTACGCCTTTGATTGTGTACTTGTAGTGCTCGCCGGCCTTGGGAAAGCGCGTCGTCACCCAGCTTCCCGTCAGCACGATCTCGCCTTTGTGCAGCGTTTGTCCGAGTTCATTGAGATTATTGACCAGCCAGCGCAGCGGTTCGAAAGGATGCCCGAGTACATCGGAACCTTTGCCCTCGTCGATGACCTGGCCATTGCATTCGAGCAAGCTCGTGGCCGTGCGCAGGTCGGGCCAGGAGCTTTGCCATTCGCCAAGAACATTGCCTTCGTTCCAGGAGTTGTCGGCCACCAGCGAAAGCAGGTCCAGCGGATAATCGGAGTTGCGATCGTCGATCACTTCGAAAGCAGGGCAGATCGCGTTTACCGCAGCGGCGACTTCTTCGAGCGTATAAGGCGCGCCGCGTGGCGCAAGTGAAGTGCCTAGCCGGGCGCAGCACTCGAATTCGATGCCGAGTCGGCCCAGCCGGGATAGCGCCAGTGTCGCGCCGCTTGGATGCACCCGCTTTTCAAATACCACGCCGGAATTCGGATGGTTGACACCGCACATTTCCTGCATGCGCCGGGAGGTCAACCCGATTTTGTAGCCGACGCGCCGGCCCAGGCTCTCCTGCAAGCGCTTCACATACGCGGCCTGGATCGCATAGGCGCCGGCCAGGTCGATTGCGCCGTAATCTCGCGCGAACGGCACGATTTTCTTCTTCCCGGCATGGTCGTGCATCAGCGCTTGCGCCGCTTCTTCTGTTCTGACGTTCATGCCGCTACCATCTCCTCGTATGCATCATCATATCGGCTCTCGGGTATTCTTGCCGTTCTGTATTTCGAAGCTTACGGTTCTGCATCCGACACAATCACCTCGCAACGCATGGAGTCCGACTTGACCAACAGGGATACGTCCACATGAGCGGTCCATTGAAAGGTGTCCGGGTCCTGGACCTGACGCGCGTGCTGGCGGGGCCGTTTGGCACGCAAATTCTGGCGGACCTGGGCGCGGAAGTTATCAAGCTGGAACGGCCGCAGACCGGCGACGACACACGGGGCTGGGGGCCGCCCTATGTCAAGGATACACACGGCAATGACACCGCCGAAACGACTTATTTCGCGAGCTGTAATCGCGGCAAGAAGTCCGTGACCCTCGATCTGGCCGATGCGCAGGCGCAGCAGCAGATTCGCGAGCTCGCCGGTCAGTGCGATGTGCTCGTGGAGAACTACAAGGTCGGAGATCTGGTGCGCTACGGACTCGACTATGCATCTTTGCACCGGTTGCACCCGGCCCTGATCTATTGTTCGATCACCGGCTTTGGCCAAACCGGCCCTTATGCGCGGCGCGCGGGGTACGACCCGATCGCACAGGCAATGTGCGGCATGATGAGTGTCACCGGCGAGCCGCACGACCAGCCCGGCACGACACCGCAGCGCGTGGGTGTCGCGGTGGTGGATCTGATGGCTGGTCAGTACGCGGTGATCGGTATCCTGGCGGCTTTGCTTCATCGCCGGCAGTCGGGCGAAGGACAGCATATCGACATCGGATTGCTTGATGTGGGCGTTGCCTCGATGGCCAACATCGGATCGGCGTTTCTCGGCGCGGGGGTGGTTTCCAGAAGAAACGGCGGTGTGCATCCCAGCGTCATGCCTTCGCAGGTGTTCGAATGCGCCGACGGCCACGTCATTGTCGCCGCGGCGAACGACGCCCAGTTTCGCAAACTTTGTGAAGCCGCCGGCCGTCCGGACCTCGCGGCAGACGAGCGCTTTGCAAGCAATTCGGCGCGCGTGCGCAACCGCACGATATTGACCCCGCTGCTTGAGGAATTGTTCTTGGCGCACCCAATGGCCCATTGGACCGAAGCGCTGGCCGGGGTCGGCGTGTCCTGTGGCCCAATCCTGTCCATTGATCGGGTTTTCGCCGATCCGCAGGTCCGCGCGCGCAGGATGGTGGTCGAAGTACCCTATGCTCCGTCGGGCACATTGAAGATGACGGCGAGTCCGATCAGGATGTCCGCTACGCCGGCCAACTCGGCGCGGCCGCCGCCCTTGCTGGGCGAGCACAACGACCTCTTGCCGCCGCGAGGAGGCTCAGCGTGACGCTCATCCACGCGCGCGAGGCTGCGACGTGCTGCGCTGCCTGATCGATCATCTGGTGGTGACCGCGCCCTCCCTTGCAGCGGGTGTCGAATACGTGCAGAAGGCGCTCGGCGTCGCACCGCAGCCCGGCGGGGAACATCCGCGCATGGGCACGCACAACTGTCTTCTCAGACTCGGGGAAGCCGTTTATCTGGAAGTGCTTGCCGTAAACCCGGCCGCGCCGTCACCCAATCGGCCGCGCTGGTTCCAGCTCGATGAAGCCGAGTCGGTACAGGCGCCGCGCCTGGCGACCTGGGTCGTGCGCACCACTGACATCAAGGCCGCGCTTGCTGCATCACCGGTCGTTTCCGGCTATGCGATCCCCATGAACCGCGGGGATCTGCACTGGCAGATCACGCTGCCGCGCAACGGCGGTCTTCCGCTGGGCGGCATTGCGCCGACCATCATTCAGTGGGAGGGTCCGCACCCGGCTGCACAACTGCCGGATGCGGGTTGCTCGCTGCTGAGGCTCGAAGGCTTCCATCCGCGCGCGCAGAAGGTGCAGTCCATGCTGGACCTGATCGGTTTTCAGGGTGAATTTTCCGTCGCAGCGGTGGCGCCGGGTGAGTCGCCGCGTCTTGTCGCGCACATTCGGACACCATCGGGTCTGCGCCGGTTACCGTCAGAAGCGACATAGTGCGACCAAGGCCGGCAAGCGCGCATAACTCCGCAAGTGATGGATTCAGAACCATCGCCGAGTACGATTGCTCAAAAGCTTGACGGAGCGTGCGGCGCGCGCCCCAATGTTTTCCCGAGGAGCGGCCATGAGTCAGATCGAGAAGGGCGCACATTTCGCGCGCCGTCACACCGACGAGGGCATTCTGGTACTGCCCAATGCCTGGGATGCCGGCAGTGCCATCATGATGGCCGAGGCAGGGTTCAGCGCGATCGCCACGACCAGTGCGGGCATCGCATTCTCGATGGGGCTCGCAGACGGGCAGCGCGTCACACGCGAGGCCATGCTCGAGCGGGTGGCGCAAATCGCCGGCGCGGTGCCACTGCCCGTGACAGCCGATCTGGAGGCAGGCTACGGTCTGAATGCCGACGACGTGGCAGAAACCGTGCGCGGCGCACTGCGCGCGGGGGCTGTCGGTTGCAATATCGAAGACGCAACCGGCAGTCGGGAAAAACCTTTGCTGGATATCGAACGCGCGTGTGAACGCATACGTGCCGGCGCAGAGGTTGCGCGGCAGGCCAACCTGCCCTTTGTGCTCAATGCGCGTACCGATCCTTTTCTGGTGCGCCGCGGCGCAGACGCGGAGAATTTCGCCGAAGCCGTACGGCGCGCAAACGCCTACCGCGAGGCCGGGGCGGATTGCCTGTTCGTACCCGGCCCCGTGGATGCCGATACGATCGGGAGGCTGGTTCGAGAGATCGACGGCCCGCTGAACGTGCTGGGAGCGCGCGGCGGCTCATCCAGCATGCTCAGAGTCGAGAATTTGCAGAAACTGGGTGTCAAGCGCGTCAGCATCGGGGGCAGCCTGTCGGCAGCCGTCTTGGGTTACGTCCGAAAAACGATGCAGGTCATGCGCGAGCGGGGGACGTTCGACTATGCGCCAACCGCATTATCCAACGCCGAGATCAACGAAGTCATGCAGCGGTATCGCACCCGATGAATCGATGTGGAACGACTCATTCCATCCAAATAGCGTCATGGCCTCGCTGCTTCGCGTGGATTGCCGCCATCGCGTTTTTGCCGGTCGTTGGATGCGCCGCGCGGGCTAAACCAGATCGACCGCCCGAGCCCGCATCACGGCCGCCAGCGACCCAGTCGAGCGCAGGCAGCACCATGTCGGTTGCCGATATCCGGGCGATCACCGCATACCACAACAGGGTGCGAGCTGATGTAGGTGTTGGTCCGCTGCGCTGGTCGGAGCAGCTGGCTCGTTATGCGCAAGCATGGGCGGACCACCTGGCCGGCTCTACCTGCCGCATAACGCACCGCGCGCAGAACGAGTATGGCGAGAATCTGTTTCAGGGCACGGCGGGATTCTATGGGGCCGTGGATGCAGCCAAGGCATGGGAGTCCGAAAAGAAAGATTATGGCGGCGGCGTCCTCACGCAATCCAGCGTGCGCCTGATTGGGCACTATACGCAGATGGTGTGGCGCGACACGGCGAGCGTCGGCTGTGGGCAAGCGCAATGCAATCAGACCCTGATTGTGGCCTGCAATTACGATCCGCCCGGCAATTACCTCGGCCGACGCCCCTACTAAAGCACGCTGCATGGCAAAAATCTGCGCCCTGCTGCAGGGAGGCCCGCAGACGCGGGCCGCCGGGCGGCGCGATGTTAGGATGCCCCCCGGAGAATAAACATGCTCATAAACTGCGTTGCCTATCAGGCCGGCAACAAGCTGGCCGATATTCGTGTCGACGAAATCAGCGACTATGTGAACCGCCCGGAATGTTTCGTCTGGGTGGCGTTGTTTGAACCTTCCAATGAAGAACTTCGCACGATGCAGGCGGAGTTCGGTCTGCACGAGCTGGCAGTCGAGGACGCGCGCCACGGGCATCAACGACCCAAGATCGAAGAGTACGGCGATTCGCTATTTGCCGTTCTGCAGATCGTCGAGATCGTGCAGAGCGAACTGCAAGTCGGCGAAGTGGACGTATTTGTGGGGCGAAATTACGTCCTCTCGGTGCGCAGCCGCACCCAGCGCGGTTTGCTGGGCGTGCGCGAGCGTTCGGAGCGTGAACCTCAACTGCTCAACCTCGGCGCCGGCTACGTGCTTTACGCGATCACGGACGCCGTGGTGGATCGCTACTTTCCGGTGCTCGACGCGCTCGAGATCGAGCTCGAGGAAATCGAAACCCGGATATTCGCTGGACAGAACAATCGCGCGATCATTGAATCTTTGTACTCGCTGAAGCAGAAGCTGATGACGCTGAAACATGCGACCAGTCCCTTGCTCGAAGCCATCAGCAAGCTCCACGGAGGACGCGTGCCCCAGCAGTGCGCGCGTCTGCAGGAATACTTCCGGGATATCTATGACCATCTTGTCCGTCTCAATCAGTCCATCGAAAGCCTGCGCGAGATGGTGACTACCGCCATCACGGTAAATCTGTCGTTGCTCACCATCCAGGAAAGCGAAGTTACCAAGCGTCTGGCCGGCTACGCCGCGCTGGTGGCCGTGCCGACGCTGATCGCCGGCGTGTATGGGATGAATTTCAGGCATATTCCGGAACTCGACTGGCGCTTGGGTTATCCTCTGGCGCTGGGCTTGATGGCATCGATCGATGGATATCTTTTCTATCGTTTCCGCAAATCGAAGTGGCTCTAGCGCGCGTCGTCGCACCAGGCGCGAGCAACTCGCGCCGCGATAAAAATGACACGGGAGAAACGGCAATGTTGAGCTATGACGTAGTCGAATGGGGCAAGCCGCTGCAAAAAGCGGAGAAACCGACGCCGCGGCCCACTGGTACGGAAGTTCTGCTGAAACTCAAATTTTGCGGCGTCTGCCATAGCGATGTGCACATTCGCGACGGCTATTTCGATCTGGGCGGCGGCAAGCGCTTCCACATGAGCGACCGCGGTATGCACCCCCCGGTAACGCTCGGGCACGAGCCTTTTGGCACCGTGATCGCGGCGGGAGCCGACGCAAAGGACGCTCCGATCGGTGAGGACCGGCTGGTTTGTCCCTGGATCGGTTGCGGCACGTGCGCGCGCTGCACCGAAGGCATGGACAATCACTGCATGGCGCCGCGCTGGATTGGCATCCAGCGGGCCGGCGGTTATGCCGACCATCTCCTGGTGCCGCATTCCAAATATCTGGTGGATGCGAGCGGCATCGACCCGATGTGGGCAGCCACTCTGTCCTGCTCCGGACTGACGACCTATTCGGCGGTGTCCCAATTGAAGCCGATCCCCCGGGAGGAATGGGTTGCGGTAATGGGAGCGGGAGGCTTGGGCCTCATGGCCATCGAGATGCTCAAAGCCCTTGGCCATGAGCGCATCGCCGTGGTCGATATCGACGATAAGAAGTTGGCGGTGGCGAAACAGGAAGGTGCGGCAGCCATCATAAATGGGCGCGACCCGCAAGCGGCCAGGCAACTGCAGGAAGCCGCCGGCGGCCCTCTGTACGGTGCTGTCGATCTGGTGGGTGCTGCCGACACAGCCACCCTTGCACTGGGTGCGTTGCGCAAGGGCGGCAAACTCATCGTGGTCGGACTCTATGGCGGAGAAATTCCAGTCTCGCTCGTGCTGGTCGTGCAGCGCGCCTGGACCATTCGAGGATCCAGTGTCGGAACGGTGGCCGAGCTGAAAGAGGTCATATCGCTGGCGCGCGCAGGCAAGATCAACCCCATTCCTATCGAAAAGCGACCGCTGGCCGAAGTCAGCCGAACGCTCGATCAGTTGAAAGCCGGCAGCATCGTCGGCCGGGTTGTCGCGACAATCGACTGATGCGCTGCGTTTGGGTCAAACGCTCAACAGCAGCACCTCCAGTTCGCGCAGGCTCAACTTGCCGTCGCGGTCGATATCGGCCTGATCGAATCGGCTAAGCAACCGGGGATCCTCCTCGCGTAATTCAGCGCGGCTGATCCGGCCATCGGCGTTGAGGTCTATTCGCAGCCAGATCGGGCGCACCTCTGCTGGCTCATAATGTTGGGCGCCGCCAGGCGGCGAATTGTGGGCCATGAGCCCGGTGGACGCCAGCATCAGGCAAGCGACGAGAAATCTGCAAAATAAAGCTACGGTGACGTTCATTCTTGCTCCCTGTACGTTGTTCACGCCGATGATGCTACGCTGCGGCGTGCATCGGCGACCTTGCCGCATCGTGCCAGCGCGAAGCGCGTTTGCCTATCAGTGCATTCGCCCAGGCACCAGGCGCCCGCGGCGGGATCCCGCGCGCTTGCGTGACATCAGGCTTGTCGCCGGGTGCGACGCGGTTACTGGTGCCATGCGTAGCAGCGACCCGGCAAAAGGCATATCGGAGCGACAAGATGAGCGATGAGACCGCTTTTTTATCAGCCACTGAACTGACGGGCCTGTTTCGTGCGAAGAAGGTCTCGCCGGTCGAAGTCATGCGCGCCACCATTGCGCGCGCGCAAACTTTGAACGCCCGCTTGAATGCGATCTGCACCCCGACATTTGACGAGGCCATGCAGGCTGCGCGCGCGGCGGAGGCCGATGTCATGAAGGGCCGCCCGCTCGGCCTGCTGCATGGAGTACCGACCAGCATCAAGGATCTTTCCATGACACGAGGGGTGCGCAGCATGGCTGGCTCGCACATACATCGCAACCGCGTTCCCGATTTCGATCATGCGCACGTCGAGCGGCTGCGTTCGGCCGGGGCCATCTCGATCGGCAAGACCGCGGTTTCCGAGTTCGGCTGGAGCGGCGTCAGCCGCAGTCCGCTAACGGGTGTCACCCACAACCCCTGGATGCACGGCATGAACGCCGGGGCATCCAGTGCCGGCGCCGGCGTGTGCGCCGCTGCCGGCATCGGCCCGATACACCAAGGTTCCGATGGCGCCGGATCGATACGCATGCCAGCGGCTTTCTGCGGTGTGTATGGCATGAAGCCTTCACACGGCCGCGTGCCCTACTGGCCGACACCCGCCAACGGGCTGATCTCGCACGTCGGCCCGCTCACGCGCACGGTCGCTGATGCCGCCTTGATGCTGCAGGCGATGGCGGGTCCCGATGACCGGGACATGACCAGTCTCGAATCCCCACCGCAGGATTTCGTTTCGCGCCTGGATGAGGGCATCGCCGGGCTCAAGGTTGCCTACAGTCCGGACCTCGGCTACCTGAAAGTGGATGCCGAAGTTGCCGATCCGGTGCGCCGGGCCGTGGCGGCGTTCGAGGAACTGGGTTGTGACGTCGAAGAGATCAAGCCGGGTTGGGAAAATCCGATCGAGATGGAACATCTGCATTTCTCGGCGAATTTCACCAGCCGGCTGGGCCCTTTGCTTGCACAATGGGAAGAGCGCATGGACCCCGGCCTGGTCGCGCTGGTCAAGCACGGCGCGCAGTTCAGTGCCGCGGAATATTGCCGGATCGATGAAAAACGCCTGGCGCTATATGACAAGGTACGCGCGCTGTTCGAGCGTTACGACTTGCTGCTGACGCCGTCGCTGTCGGTTGCGGCGTTTCCGGTTGAACAACTGATGCCATCACATTGGGAGCAACATCCCTGGGACTGGATGCGCTGGGCCGGATTCAGTTATCCGTTCAATCTGACCTGGTTGCCGGCCGCGAGCTGTCCCTGCGGGTTTACTGCCGCAGGCTTGCCTGTTGGTTTGCAAATCGTCGCGGGGCGGCATCGCGACCTGCGCGTGCTGCAGGCGTCGCGTGCGTTCGAGCGCATCCGGCCCTGGGCCCAACATCGTCCGCCTTTCTGACACTGTGTACTTGTAGGAGACGCTCTGCACGTTTCGGTACCAGTATGACGCGCGGCCAACTCTGCCATCGATTGATTGCCGTTTTGACGACGTGCCGCCATGGCGAGGATTCGGGAAACTCATCGACCTACGGCGGCTATGTTTACAATGCATCGTACACATGTCGAAAATTGCCAGGAAAGGGGAACGATGCCATCGGGGAATGAGAAGGACTGGCTGGAAGACATCGAATTCTCGGATGCCTTCTGCAAGTTCGTCCAGGCGTCGATCCCGGAAAGCGATGCCGCCGAATTGCTGCTGCTGTTTTACGGCAAGCCAGAGGCGAGCTTCTCGACGGAGGAAGCTGTCGACAAACTCGGTCCGGTCATTTCCATGTCAAACGCTGCAAGGTATATGAAGATTTTTCACGCCCGCGGCCTTGTGCACTTTGCGGACGGACGATACCGTTACAATTCGCAATCGGATGACGCGTCGCTTGTATCGGTGCTAGAGCGAGCCTATTCCCACCGACCCGTAACGCTGATCCGGATCATCTATGCATTGCGCGATTCCAAGATTCAGTCCTTCGCCGAAGCATTCAAGTTAAGGAAGGGCTGAGCATGATTACAGTCAATCTCGTACTTTACTTTCTTGCGGTTTTGACCAGCGGGGCCTGCATGGTGCTGTTGTTTCGGGCTTACGCAAGCAGCGGCATTCGGCTCTTGCTGTGGAGCGGACTCTGTTTCGTTGCGCTAACAGTCAATAACGTACTTCTGTTCCTCGATCTGGTGATACTTCCCGATATCGATCTCAGGGCCTATCGGCTAACGGCCAACCTGATAGGCGTTCTACTTCTACTGTATGCGTTCATATGGGAGACAGAATGATCGGATTTCTTTCCGGCGCCGTCGCCATGGGTTTTCTGATTGCGTCAGCATTTTTCCTGCGCTTCTGGTCAAAAACGGCCGACCGGTTTTTTCTGGCGTTTGCCATTGCTTTTTTTCTCATCGCGCTTAACCACGTATTTGCGAGCTGGCTCGGCGCCGCAGATGAGCGCGTCGGATATACCTATCTGTTCCGGGTAATCGGGTTTATCCTGATACTGGCAGCGATCGTGGATAAAAATCTTTCACAGAAAAAGCGGCGTACCAACACTAAGTAGACGCTCATTCCGTTGACGCGCGTTGATATTGACGAGCAAAAAATCTTACTTGCGGCATGAAAGTCCGGAAATCCGATTCGAATGCGCTGTAGTGCTCCACCAGCTCGTCGGCCGAGTGTGTTAGAGGGTTCTCTCGTTGCAGCCGTTGGCCCATGCGATCCAGCGCGGTATGAATCGAATCGATCTCGGCATAGGACCCAAGCCAGTTCCCCTGCGACATCGCCGGCGCCATCCGTTGAAGTCTCTCCGGGAGAACCGCGTGCTGCCGTGTGAGGATCGCGTAAATTCTGGCAGTAAATGCTTCGAGCGGTTCGTCATGAAATTCGCACCAGTACTTCGCCAGGAAATGATCGTAGAACATATCCAGCATGATGCCGGCGTAGCGGCGGCGCAGCGTGCTGATGCGAGATTTGCTCTGCAGCACAATGGGATGTGCATCAGTGAAACTGTCGATCTTACGGTGCAGCGATATCGCACGCGTGACGGCTGCACCATAACGCGCATCGAGTGGTCCCTTCACGAAATCGCCCAGCAAGCTGCCCAGCCACGCCTCTTCGGTGGGCTCCGACAGATACAGGTGGGCGAGGTAGTTCATGAGAGTGTCATCGGTGATCGGCAATCGGTGGCGGGATCGGCGGAGATGTCTGGCGAACGATTGAATCTTTACCCGTTGTTGCCGGTTACTGTTTACCGTTCACCGTTCTGGGTTATCGCCGCGGCGATGACTCCATATAGTCCAGCGTCAGATTCAGCAGGGCGCGTACCCCGAGCTTCATGGCGGCGTCTTCGACCTTGAAACGCGGCGAGTGGTTATAGGCTACTTTTGCCATATCGGTTCCTTTTGGCGAACCGCCGAGGAAAATAAACAGCCCCGGTGCCTGCTGCGCGAAAAATGAGAAATCTTCCGCGCCGGTGGTTTTGGGACGCAGCACGACGTTGCCCTCGCCGGCTACGCGCCTGAGCGTGGGCAGCATGCGCTCGGTCAGATCCGGATCATTGACCGTGACAGCATAGGGCTTTTCGATGGAGACGACTGCGGTCGCGCCGCTGGCGGCAGCGATGTTTTCAGCCGTGAGTTTGATCCGGCGGTGGATATCGTCGCGCATATTCTCATCGAACGTGCGTACCGTGCCCACCATTTCGACTTTATCGGGAATGATGTTGAAACGATTTCCGCCGTCGATGCCGCCGATCGATACCACGGCAGGTTCGTGCGTGACATTGACCTGGCGGCTGACGATGGTCTGCATTCCCAGCACGATTTGCGAAGCAACTACGATCGGGTCGACGCCCGACCAGGGTGCGGAGCCGTGTGTCTGCCGCCCTTGCACCGTGATGCGCACGACATCGGCGGCTGCCATTGCGGGCCCCGGACGATAACCGATGGTGTTGGTTTCGATGATGGAGGTGATATGCAGGCCGAACACGGCGTCAGGCTTGGGGTTTTGCATCGCGCCTTGTCTCACCATCAACGCTGCGCCGCCTTCCTCGCCGGGCGGCGGCCCCTCCTCGGCTGGCTGGAACAGAAACTTGACCGTGCCGGGCAATTGGTCTTTGACCGCGGCAAGCGCTTCAGCTACTCCCATCAGGATCGCGACGTGAGTATCGTGACCGCACGCGTGCATCACGCCCGTCTCCTTGCCCGCCCAGATCGTCCGGACTTTCGAGGCAAACGGCACACCGGATTCTTCTGTAACCGGCAGCGCATCCATGTCAGCGCGCAGCGCTACGACCGGACCCGGCTTGCCGCCTTCGAGCAGCGCGACGATGCCGGTATGCGCAACGCCGGAGCGAACCTCGAAACCCAGCCGCCGCAAATGTTCGGCAACGATGCCGGCGGTACGGATTTCCCGGTTCCCCAGTTCAGGATTGCGGTGGAAATCATGCCGCCATGCGATGACTTTCGGCTCCAACTGGTCGGCGAGCCGGTCCAGGCGAACCCTGAGCTCGTCACCCAGCGCAACGTTGGATGTGAGCGTGAGCAGTGTGGCGGCCAAGGCTAATGCGCGATGCATGAACGGCTCCTTGCGGATCAGTGGGATGGTGCAGTGTGGTGCGCCGCATGGCATGAGTCAATGCACGCCGCCGCGCCGTTGCATCGACCGGCATCGCTCGGCAGGCAAGCGATCGAAACGAGGACTCGATGCCTCCCGACCGCGCAGCTCACCATACGGCAGGAGTTGAAAATAGACCACAGGGACTAATGCATCGCCCTTTACAGGGCACTCGTACAGGAACAAACTTCAGTCTGGCGGCCGGGACTGGGTTTCAGTCGCTTGGTGAAAGGCGATGATAAGGCGGTTCTGACCGCCTTGAATAGCACGGACCCGATGCAGCATCAGGGGCTCCGTCGTTAAAACCTCCCACCTTGAGAGCCTGGTCAGGGCTCAACTGCGGTCCGCGCGATCGCAGTCAAAACTTGGACGACAGCCCCGGCGCCTCACTACTCCTTGCGCGTGCCTTGTCAGCGCTGCCTGCGCGCTACGCGTTACAATGGGCCTCATCCAATCTTCCGGGGATTTTCAATGAAACACTTGATTGTGCTTTGCACATTAGCCCTTACGTTTCCGCTCGCCGCGCGGGCTGGGCTTGACGAAGGTACCCAGGCATACGGAACCGGCGACTACGCTACCGCGCTGACTGAATTCCGGGCATTGGCCGATCAGAACAACCCCGACGGACAGTATTTTCTCGGCTTCATGTACTACAACGGTTTCGGCATCAAAGCCGACCATGCGGAAGCGCTCAAGTTGTTCCAGAAAGCCGCCCAGCAAGGAGACGTACGTGCGCAGTATTACTCCGGGATCATGTTTGCCGCCGGTAAAGGCGCGCCGAAGAATCTGCAGAAGGCGGTCATGTGGCTAAAGCTGTCGGCGGCAAATCCGAAAAGCAGCTATCGCGACTCGATGTATACGCAGGAAGAAATCAGCAAGATTGAAAAGAAAATGACGCCGGAGCAAATTGCAGAAGCCAACGAGTTGGTCAAGAACTGGAAGCCCCAGAACTAGGGCTATCCACGCACGCCCGAAAAGGCCGGACTTGTCCGGCCTTTTTTATTGCTACCGCAAAAATGCCGGTCCATCGCCGACGTGCGCGCGACGCCCAACGGATTAACACGACCGTCGATTCGCGGCAGAAACCGCGCCCCCGCGTCATCGGTGCACCCGTCCTTCCTTGCCGCAAAAAATTTGTTTGCCGGCATCTAGATTTTACATTTCATATGTCCTTGAAATATTTGAAACGAATGAAAAATCTATCATTTGGTAGATTTGCTTTCGGCGTTGCCCTTGGTTATGTTCCGGTCACGCAAAGAATTATGGCTGCGCGGGCCGGAAGGCCGTGCCTTCGCAGGGATTCGGTACACGATTCGGCAGATTCAATCGATTAACCAGGAGGCAGCGGTGAATAAACGTACGGTGAAGCTCGTGCAGGACTCATGGAAAAAAGTTACCCCGATCGCTCCCCAGGCTGCGGAGCTTTTCTACCAGAATCTGTTTGCCGCGGATCCCGCGCTCAAGCCATTGTTCCGGGGGGATATGACCGAGCAGGGCAGGAAACTGATGCAGATGATCGACGCAGCAGTCGGCAAGCTCAATGATCTCGAGACTTTGGTGCCTGTGCTGCAAGGTCTGGCGCAGCGGCACGACGGTTATGGTGTGAAGAAGAAGGACTATCAAACGGTGGGCACTGCACTGCTGACGACGCTCGAGGGTGGCCTGGGCAAAGAGTTCACGGCCGAGGTCAAAGAGGCCTGGACGGCCGTATACGGATTGATGGCAGATGTCATGATCGCAGCCTCGAGCGCCAAGCGACCGGCGGCGTCATTGGCGAAATAGCTCCATAAGACCAAAAACCAAGGCGCCGCGCAGCCGTGAGTATGCGGTTGCGCGTGGTCATAAACGATGATTGGAAACGAAGCAGGGCGGCCGGCGGCGCTTGCGGGCGTAAGAGTGATGGTGGTGGACGACTCCAACACGATTCGTCGCAGCGCCGAGGCCTTTCTCAAGCAGGCGGGTTGTGAGGTTATTCTCGCGGAGGATGGCTTCGACGCCCTCGCCCGGGTCGCGGAACACAGACCGGAAGTAATCTTCTGCGACATCATGATGCCGCGTCTCGACGGGTTTCAGACCTGCGCCATCATCAAGAAAAATCAGGCCTACGCAGCGATTCCTCTGGTGATGCTGTCGTCCAAGGATGGGTTGTTCGACCGCGCCAGGGGCAACATCGTCGGGGCCGATGACTATCTGACCAAGCCTTTCAGCCGAGAGAGTCTGTTGCAGGCGGTGCGGCTGCACACGCGCGGGGCGTAGCAACGAAACGTGGAATTTTCTCGTATCCAAGGGAGCAAGGGATGCCGATCAGAAAAATTCTGGTGATCGATGACTCTGCAACGGACCAGCAATATCTTCGCGAGTTGCTGACCGGCCGGGGATTCCAGGTGATTTCAGCTTCGGGAGGCGAAGAAGGACTCGCCAAGGCGAAATCGGAAAAGCCCGATCTCGTTTTGATGGACGTGGTGATGCCCGGGCTCAACGGTTTTCAGGCGACCAGGCAACTGTCCCAGGACGAAGCGACCCGACACATTCCGGTGATCATCTGCACCACGAAACACCAGGAAACCGACCGTATCTGGGGGATGAAGCAAGGCGCCCGCGATTACGTCACGAAACCAGTGGATGGCGCGGAACTGCTCGCGAAAATTGCAGCGCAAGGCGCCTAGGCATGGATCCGCAAAGGCTCAGAAAAACCAGGCGCCGCGGCATCCTGCGGGCGTTTCAGGAAGAATTGTCGCGCCGCATCGCGGCTGCCGGTTCGGTGGTACGCAAGGACGTGCGCCTGGTCGTTAAGACCGGCAATAGCGGCTGGTTGATCCGGCTTCACGAGGCGGGCGAGCTTGTGCCGGCGCCAAATTTGACGCCGGTGCCGCTCACGCAACCGTGGTTCAGCGGCCTGGCGAACATTCGCGGCACGCTCTATGCCGTCGTGGATCTTGGCGCCTTCGCCGGCGAGACTCCCATCGCGCCGAAGGGCGGTGCGCGTCTGATCCTGGTTGGACAACGTCACGGCAATAATTCCGCGCTGCTGGTAGATCGCGTGATCGGACTGCGCAATCTGGCGGACTTCGTCGAAATTGAGCGTACCCGCGATGAGCAATGGGCAGGGTCGCAGTATCGCGACATGGATGGTCAGCACTGGTCGGAATTGGAAGTCGAAGCCTTGCTGCGCGCACCCGAGTATGTGCAGGTGGCCATTTGAGCGACGGGTGGATGGGGGCGGCATGCCCGGAGCAGTTGCATTTTCTTCTATAGCGAGGTGCACATGGATATGGCCAACACACTGAAATTGCCGAATCCCGAGTTCGCGGCGGCCACGCGGCAGGGTGGCCGGGACAACGATTTGCAGACACTCACGCTGCTCAGCGTGGTGATGCTGTTGCCGGTGCTCGGCCTGGGCTGGTATGCATCGCAGGAGCAAAACCCTGCGCTGCAAACCATTGCGGCTTTGTTCATGGGATTGGCGCTACTTGGCATGCTGATTTTTGGAATCAGGCTGAAGCGCTCGATTCGCGCGCGACTCGCACAGACGCAACATGCCGAAGCGGAGAACCGCCGCAACCAGGCGGCGATCCTGCGGCTCATGGAAGAACTTGCCGTCATTGCTGATGGCAATCTGATGGCGCAAACCTCGGTCACCGAGGAGATCACCGGGGCAGTCGCGGACTCGATCAACCTGACCGTCGGGCAGTTGCGCAAGGTGGTCAGCAACATCAATCAGTCGGCAAAAGCGGTGACGACCGCAACCGAGCAGGCGCGGGAGACCGCGCGCAAACAGATCGCGGCCGCTACGCGCCAGGCCCAGGATATCGAAGCGGCGGACGTATCGGTCGAAATGATGACCCAGTCGATGGGGGAGATGTCGGCGAGCGCGGGGCAGTCGGTGCGCGTAGCACGCGAATCGCTGGCAATGACCGCGCGCGGTTCGCTCGCGGTGCAGAATTCGATCGAAGGCATGAACGCCATTCGCCAGCGCATCCAGGAAACCTCCAAGCGCATCAAACGGCTGGGCGAGAGTTCGCAGGAAATCGGCGAGATCGTCGATGTGATCACGGACATTGCAGAACAAACCAACGTATTGGCGCTGAACGCCGCAATTCAGGCTGCGGCGGCGGGGGAAGCCGGGCGCGCTTTTGCGGTGGTCGCGGAGGAGGTGCAACTGCTGGCCGAGCGCTCTGCCGACGCCACGACGCAGATCGCATCGCTGGTAAAAACCATCCAGTCCGATACGCAGGAAGCCGTCGGCGCGATGGAAGGCAGCATTCAGGGGGTCGTCGAGGGCGCGCGACTCTCGGACACGGCCGGGCAATCGCTGAAGGAGATCGAAGAGGTCACGGGCAATCTTGCGGAAATGATCGAAAGTATCGCCGTGAGCGCGGAGACGCAGTCGGTGGTGGCCGAAGAAGTGCGCAACATCATGCGCGATGTACTGCGCGTGACGGGCGAAACGACCGAAGGCACGCAGCGTAGTGCAACTTCGGTGGGCCAGGTCGCGGAACTGGCGCAGGCGCTCAAGTCGTCCGTAGCGCAGTTCCGAGTAAGCTGATTCGTGGCAACGACGCAGACAAGGCCGTATGGAGTCGACGTCTCGGCTTTTGGCGCCATAGCGGCGGAAGTCGAGCGGGTTCTTCAAGGCGTTGCCTCGGCGCTCGAAGACCGGCGTTCGCTCGCCGCCGTCTGTCGCGATCTGGCAAAGATTCGCGCGGTCCTCGAAGTGGCGGATGTCGCCGTCATCGCACGCGTCGTTCAGGAAATCGAATCTCTGGCCGGCGGGGTAGCCCGGGAATCGGCGCCAATTGCCGATCATGCGCTGGGCGTGTGCCGGGAGGCGCTGAAAGCTGTACGCCGTGCCGTGTCCGAGCTGGCGTCCGGATCCCAATCCGCATCACTGGATGCCGTGCTGCATGAACTGCTCATCACCAGCGGTCACGATCGTCTGGCAGCCGCACAGGCTTCGTTCAAACCCGACCTTTCGCGCCTGCCTCCTGCGCGCGACGCTGCGGACGTTACCGCTGCAGCGCCCGAAACTTTGCGCGCCGCCAGAGCCCGGTTTCAAAAGGCGCTGCTGTCATGGATTCGCGATGCCGATCAGCGCGCACCGGTTGCGCTGCGCGAAGTCGTGGAGGACATCGAGGCCTCGCTCGAGGACGCCGCTGCGCGCGCGCCCTGGTGGATCGCCAGTGGGTTTTTCGAGGTGCTCGCCGAAGGCGGAGTCGAACCGGTCGCCCAGGCGCGGCGTCTTTGCGCGGCGCTGGACTTGCACTTGCGCAATATCCTGGACGGTGCTGCCGCTGCACCCGAAACGCTGATGCGGGAGATGTTGTATTTCATCGCCGTCAGCCCGTCGACGAGCGAGCGCGTCACGGCGGTGCGGCGGACTTACCTCGAGGAAGCCAGCAGCCCTGCGATCAATGCGACCGCGATCGGCGCGGCGCTCGCCGAAGAACGTTGGGATGCGCTCAAAAGATCGTGCGAAACGGCATTACATGGAACGGCGCAGCAATGGGGTGAATTTCAATCCGCTTTGCTCCATGCAGCCAGATCCACGCCTGGCGAGGCGGGAGTCGCAGGCGTTTTTGAGCAACTGCACGCCGCGGCTGCCGGGATGCATGATCAAACCGGAAGGATTCGCGAGACGCTCGCGGCCGAAATGGCGACCGCGCTGCTGTTTGTGGAAGATGCATGCGCGTCGATGGCAGCCGGCACATCCGCTCCTGATCCGGCCCAGGTCGAAGCAATGGTGCGCCGGCTGCAAGCCGCCAGGTCCGGAGAGATCGATCACACTGCGCAGCGCGTCAATTTGCAAGGGCGAGTCGCGCAACAAGCGCGAGAACAGGCCGCCATTAACAGCGTCGCCGGGGAAGTATTCGCAGTCTTGACGGCCGCATCCCTAGGTCTCGAATCGTTTTTTGCGGATCGCACGGCGTACGCGGCATTGGACGCCGCGGATCATGCGCTTCGGCTGGCCCATGGAGTGCTGAAAGTCATGGCGGAGAGCCAGGCAGCGGCCGCGGCCGGCTATTGCCGAGATCAGATCGCCCGCTTCCGTGCGGGGACCAGTACTGACAGCGAGAAGGATTTCGCACAAGTGGCCTCGGTGCTGTCCGGGTTGACGTATTACGTCGAGCAAGTGAGATTTGGCGAAACGGATTTCGCTGCAATCATGCGCAAGGCTGGCGCATTGGATTGCATTGGCGGGGAGCCGATGCAAATCACTCACCCTGAGGCCGCGCCGGGCGAGGTCTTCGATATTACCGAGGCGATGGCACTGGAGTTGTCGCCGCTCCTGCACAACGAAAACGAGCAACCACTAGCCGCCCCGCTCGAGCCATTGGAGTCACTTGATGCGCTCGAGCCTTCGGAGCCAATCGCGCCATTGGAGCCAACGGACCTATTGCATCCGCTCGAGCCATTGCAACCACCGGAGCCGCTGGAGCTGTTGGAGCCATTGGAGCCATTGCAGCCAGCACAGCAGAGCCTCCTCTCGGCAGTATGGGATCAACCCGCGGATGCAGGGTTGCTGGGTATCTTCCTTGACGAAGCGCTTGAGGTTCTTGGCGCAGTGCGCGACGGCCTCTCGAAATTGACCGACGCGCCGGCCGATACCGCCGCGCTGGCGACGATCCGCAGGAGCTTTCACACACTGAAGGGCAGTGGCCGCATGGTTGGTCTTGACGCGCTGAGCGAGGCAGCGTCGGAAGTGGAACAGGTCATGAATGGGGTCATGGAAAGCGCGCTACCAGCAAGCAATGACCTCAACGCGTTGCTCAACCTTGCCTGCGAGCAGTTCGAATCATGGATCGCCGAATTGCAGCGCGCAGGCAAGGCGCGTATCGATGCGCAGACCCTGAGTCTGTCGGCCGCGTGTTTCAAGCGCGGCCTACCGCTTTGTCTCCCCGCGCCGGCACGGCCTGCTTTCGAAACCGAGCCAGCGGTCCAACTGCAGGGCGGGACTGGATCACCGCAGTTGCTACCGACCGCGGACCAGGGGGTGACCCAAACGGTAGAAATCGGCGCCGTTCGAATTTCAGGCGCCCTGTACGCCTCGTTCATGCAGGAAGCACGGCAACTCGTCAGCGGCTTGCGCTCGGAGCTCGATGGCATGAAAGCACGCGTCGAGAGTCGTGCCGCAAGTCACGATCTGCTGCGCTTTGCGCATACGCTGAGCGGAATCGCCGGCACCGTGCGCATCAATGCTATCCAGCAGCTAGCCGGGGCGATGGAAGACGTGGCCGAGTTGCTGCATCGCGAGGCGCTGGATACCTCGCTCGAAGATGAGGCGTTGTTCGATGAATCCCTGGCAGCGCTGCAGATGATGATCGACAGTGTCGCCGCCTGTGCGCAACCGCAGGCGCGTGACGATCTGGCGGGTGAACTCAAATCGCTCGCGCAGCGGCTTGCGGTGCAGCTCGATGCGGCCGTCACCCAAGCGCAGCGCAGCGGCGAGACTGCCTTTTCGCTCGGCGACGGACTGGCGGCCGCGGCGGAGGTTTCGATTTTGCCGGATGCTGCCAACGCGCTTGAGGCTCCCCGCGGGCTGGACCGCCGCCGCGCGCGGCTGCAGGACGACATTGACTTGAATCTGCTGCCGGTGTTCCTAGAGGAAGCGGCAGATCTGGCGCCGCGCATCGGGCAGGAACTGCGCGACTGGCGGGCGCATCCGGCGGAGCGCCAGCTGCCGCAATCCATCGCCCGGCTGTTGCACACATTCAAAGGCAGCGCGCGCATGGCGGGCGCCATGGGTCTGGGAGAACTTACCCACAGCATGGAGGCCCGCGTATCGGTGGTCGCCCAGCTCGGGTCGATTCCCGAGAGCGTGTTCGATGGCCTCGAACACTCCTTCGATCGCATTGGCGTGTTACTGGAACGACTGTCCCGGCTCCAGGACGCGAATCCGGACTCTGACGCCGCCGACAACACCGCGCAAACCGATCGCAGTTTCAGCTTGAGCCTCGATACCAGGGGCATGATTGCGTCCGGAGATATCAGGCAGGCCCTGCGCGATGGCACGGCAGGGCCGGCCTCCCAACCCGCGCAGGCCGGGGCAGCGCCCCCTGCGCACCCCGCCAGAGCGCCGCTGCTGCTGCGTGTGCGCGCGGAGCGCGTGGAACAGCTGGTGGCCGGTGCCGGCGAAGTGGCCATTGCCCGCTCCCGACTCGATGGCGAGGTGCGCGCAATGCGCGGCACGATGCGCGATATTTCCGTCAACCTGGTGCGTCTCAGAGCGCTCTCGCGCGAACTCGAGATCCAGGCGCAGTCGCAGATGCAGTCGAGCATGGTTCAGCATAAGGGCGCCGACGATGCGCTCGATCCGCTGGAGTTCGACCGCTACACCCGGCTGCAGGAATTGACGCGCTTCATTGCCGAAAGCGCTGGCGACGTTGCAACCTTGCAGCAGAACATCGGCCGCAATCTCGACAACTGCGAGACGGCGCTGGAAGCGCAGGCGCGCATGACCCGGGCGCTGCAAGACGGATTGATGAGCGTTCGCATGATTCCTTTTGCAAGCCTGAACGAGCGTCTGTTCCGGGTCGTGCGGCTGACGGCCCGTGAATCCGCAAAGCGCGTGAAACTGGACATCCGCGGCGATAAAGTGGAACTGGACCGCGGCGTGATCGAGCGCATCATCGGGCCGCTCGAGCATTTGCTGCGTAACGCGGTCGTGCACGGTATTGAAACCACGCAACACCGGCTCACTGCGGGCAAACCGGCGGCAGGCGAGATCACGCTGGAAGTCCGGCAGGAGGGCAATGAGGTCTCGCTGATCTTGCGGGACGATGGCCGCGGCCTCGACATTGCCGCGCTGCGCGCCAAGGCAATCGCAGCCGGGCTCATCAAGACCGATTTGTTGCTCGCCGATTCACAGATCGTGCAGTTCGCTTTTGCCTCCGGGGTAAGCACTGCAGACAACGTGACCGAATCCGCCGGCCGCGGCGTGGGTCTCGATGTGGTGCGCAGCGAAGTTGGCGCGCTGGGCGGCCGCGTGGAAGTGTCCTTTGAACCCGACAAAGGCACCACCTTTTCGATCCATCTGCCGCTGATGGTTGCGGTAATGCATGTATTGCTGGTCCGCTGTGGCGGTCAGCAGTTTGCGTTGCCGACCCTGATGGTCAGCCAGGTGCGCGCCGTTGCGCCGCACTCGCTGGCGCGTTTGTACGATGTCGGCCGCGTCGACTGGCGCGGCGAAGCCTTTCCCGTACACGATTTGCGGGTGCTCCTCGGAATGGAGGCCCGACAGGAAAGGCAAGTTCAGCGCCATACACCGCTCATTCTGATTCGCGGCGGCATGCAGCGCCTTGCCGTTCAGGTGGACGAAATCGTCGGTCACGAGGAAGTCGTGGTGAAGAACATCGGTACGCAAGTCGCGCGGGTATCTGGCATGACCGGTGCCGCGGTGCGCGGCGGTGGCGAGATCGTGCTGATCCTGGATCCGGTGCAGCTGACGCGTCGCGCGCCCGTGCATCGCCTTGCGCCACCGCCTTCAGGGAACAATACAAGTGAAGCGGCGCCGGTAGCGGTCGTCACGGTGTTGGTGGTCGATGACTCCGCTACGGTGCGCAAGGTCACCAATCGGATCCTGACGCGTCAGGGCTACAGCGTAATCGAAGCGCGCGATGGCGTCGAGGCCCTGGAAAAGCTGCGCGCAGCGGTGCCCTCGGTCATTCTGCTCGACGTGGAAATGCCGCGCATGGATGGCTTCGAGTTATTGCGACGCTTGCGCGAGGAGCCGGCACAGCGCGACATTCCGGTGATCATGATCACTTCACGCACGGCTGAGAAGCATCGCAAGATGGCGATGGATCTCGGCGCCAACGTATTTCTCGGCAAGCCTTTCGAGGAGCAGGATCTGCTCGCTCAGGTCGCTCGGGTAACGGTCAAGGGATCGGGCTGAACCATGCCAGGCGTCCGGCCGCAGGCGGATCTCGACGGGAATCCGAGCGTTCTGATTGCCGATGCATCGGAGGAGCGGCGCCACCTCATGATGCAATACGTGGCCATTGAATGGCCCAACGCTGCGATCACGGAGTTGGAATCCTCTGCGACGGCACTCGATTGCGCCGGGCCGCGGATCGCCGATTTCGATATGTTGATGGTGGGCCTGAGCGGGCAGGAAGCGGCCGATACCGGATGGCTGGACACGATTCGGGCGCAAGCCGGCGCGCCGGTCGTGGTGGCCCTGATCGAGGGGCCGCAGGCTGCAGCTCAGGCATTGTTGCAGCGGGGGGTCTACTGCCAGGGCCGGGACAACATGACCACCGCCGAGATCCGCAAGATGCTGCGTGCCGCGTTGCGCGAGCGCCTGTCGGGGGCCGGAGCGCCCGACAATACCACCATCATAGATACCGGATTTCTGACCGGCGCCGCGGCTACTCATCCCCTCCAGCGACCGTCATTGAAACGCGTGCAAATCCGCGGCTTTCAATTGCTCAGAAAACTCGGCAGGGGCGGCATGTCGGAAGTGTATCTGGCGCAAAACACGGCAACGCGCCAGATGTGCGCGCTCAAGGTCCTTCCCGGAGAAGGCGTCAGCGCGTCGGTATTGGAATTGTTCATCGAAGAGTGCAGCGTCGTTTCAGAGCTGGACAGTCCCTACGTCGTTAGAATTTTCGAGCACGGCGTGACCGACGAGTGCCTGTTCGTCGCGATGGAATATATTCAGGGTGGCGACCTCCGGGAAAGACTCGCGCTCGGTGTGAGCGCCGAGGAAGCCACCCGCATTCTGCAGCAATTGGCTCGAGCGCTGGATGTCGTTCATCGGGCTGGAATCGTTCATGGCGACATCAAGCCGCAAAACGTCATGTTCCGCGACGCTCACTCGCTGGTTCTCGTGGATTTCGGCGTGTCACGTGTGGTCGAGACGACCACCGTGGTGCGTGCCGGCCAGGTAGTGGGCACACCATCCTATATCAGTCCGGAACATGTGCTCGGTCAGCCGATGGGCGGTCGCAGCGATCTGTACAGTGCCGGAGTGCTGTTTTTTGAAATGCTGACGGGGCACAAACCCTTCTCGGCCGGCAGCGTCGATGAACTGCTGCGAATGCATGTGCAGGTCCCCCCGCCGCGTCTGCCGCGTGCGCTCGGGGCGTACCAGGAACTGGTCGACCGCTTGCTCGCCAAGAAACCCGAAGACCGGTTCTATTGCGCGGCGGACCTCATCCCCTATCTCGAGACCGCCGGCCTGGCGCGTTCCACCCATCAACCCACCATCTAAGGAGTTACGCATGGCTTACACCGACAAGTTCAGAGCACAACATGGCGATTTGCTGAACGTCGCCAATGCAATGGGTGCTCTTCTGAATGCCGATCTGCTGCGCAAGGACGCCACCGAGGTCAGGCATTTGCTGTCAGTCTTGCATGGGAAACTCAGCGTGCACCTGGCAATGGAAGACAAGAGCCTTTATCCGCGCCTGCTCAGTCATCATGACGGCGCCATTCGCGATACCACGCAGCGCTATATCGACGAAATGGGTGCCTTGGCCGGCGCGTTCAAGGCCTATGTCGGCAAATGGCCCACCCCGTCGGCGATCCAGGCGAATCCGGAAGCGTTTATCGCCGAAACCAGCGGCGTGTTCGATGCGCTCGGCAAGCGCATCGTGCTCGAAAATAAAGAGTTGTACGTGATGGCCGACGAACAGGCGGCCTGACCTTATTTCTTTTCGCGCAGGTAAGCGTCGTCGCCGTTGATCCAATCCTCGCGCGGTGGCGTGAAGATATCGTAAGCGACCAGCGTTTCGACCGCTTCCGCCGTGTGCGGCACGTTAGCCGGTATGAAGATCATCTCGTTGGGACCGACCTCCACGGTTTTGCCTTCGAGCTTGAAGCGCCACAGGCCGCTGGTCACGAACGTCATCTGCTGATTGTCGTGCGCATGCAGCGGCACGACATAGCCTTTCTCCACCAGGGTTTGACCAATCATGATCTTGCCGTCCCAGGCCAGCTTGCGGACGAATTTGTCATTGAGTTTTTCAGCGGGAACCGTGTCCCAGTTGATGTGTTTCAAGGCGAGTCTCCGTTCAGTAAATATTCTTCGCCGAGCATAGCATTGCTCACGCCGCGCATGATCCGGCGGATGTTCTGAACCGCAATTATGCCGCTTGCCCCGGGTTTCGAGCCGGCAAGAGAATAAGAAGCAAAAAAACGGGGAGCCAAAGCTCCCCGTTGCCTGCGTGAAATATCCTAGGCCGTCTTGGTTCCAACGAAGCCGTACGTGACGTTGTTGCGCTCGACCCCCTCGCCTTCGTAATGCTCCTTCATCAGGGCAAGCTGGTCGCGGCGCAGGTCGTCGTACTCCGCCTGGATCTTGTATTTGTAGATCCGGGCCGAGTTTTCGCCGAAAATCATGTTCTTGGTCTTGCCATCGGCGGCGCCAAGCTTCGTCTTCCACCCCATCTTCTTCATGATGTCATCCGGTACTTCGAGACGGCGAAACGCTTCGATCTGCCATTGCGGGCTGCCGTACCATACCGAATCCGTCCCCCACACCACGTGATCGGCGCCCATGTGGTTGACCATCTGGCCGATCATCGCGGCCGCTAGCCGCGGACTGGCTACCGCCACGGTCGCGAATGTCGTGCCCAGTTCGGCATAGACGTTCTTCAACCCGTGTTTGCTGGCGAGCTCGCACACATCCGTGGTCCAGTCGATGCGTCCGGTCTTCTCGAATTTGTCGAGCGAATATTGCGGATCCTCCAGGAAGTTTCTCATCGCGCCGTGATAGACGATGAAATTGATACCCGGCCAGTCTTTCGCGGCCTTCAGGATGTCATCCGGCGTGGCATGCTTCCAGACGTCCGGCCAGGACGTCTCATAGTCCCGCGGCAGCAGACCTTTATGAATACAGATGTTCCGGATGCCAGACTGCATCGCTTTCTCGTACCACGGATAGACGAGTTTCTCGTCGTCAAGCCGCCAGGCGGTGCCTTTGGTGGACGGTGAGAGCGGGTCGCCGATCGTGTAGCACTTCCAGGCGTCGGGCTTGAGTTCTGCGATGCCGCGATCGACTTCGTCCATCCAGCCGTCCTGTCCCGGGGTAATGACGGTGTGCCCGAAAAGACGGCGCGAGCCTGCGACCTTGTTGATTGCGGCACGGGCCTGGATGATCTGGTCATTGGACAGCAGCCACCAGCTCGGATCGTCGAAAGGGGCCCCGGACAGCAGCGCCACTTTGGTATCGCTGTCGAGATAGATCTCCTTCAGATAATTCTGGAACTTGTAGCGCTGCAACACCAGCGGGATGTCGTTGAGCATGTCGGGATTCCAGTGCTCGGCGGCATACTTGCCCAGCCCCAGCAGCCCTTCCTTGTCGAAGTCGTCGCGCACGAAGTGCGTCTGGTCGTCGAAAATGAATTGCTTCTTGAGCGCTTTGGCGCGCGCGTCGGACATTTCTGTGTCTGCCGCTTCCGCTTCGGACACATTCCACACCGGACCGAACACTTCGTTCATGGCCAGGAACGCGACCGCCATGCCTGAGGTCGTCTTCAGGAATTGTCGACGGTCCATGTTCAGCTTGCGCGCGTACTGGTCCGCCAGCTCCTTGATGCGTCCTTCGACCTGTTTCTGCTGCTCGGTTTGCGGCAGCGGATTGTATTCGCCGTTTGAGACGATCTGCGTGGGTACCGGGGACGCGAAGGCAGCGTCGTCGGCATTCTGGGTTTGGCTACGTTCTTTCTCGGTTAACCACATACTTGACTCCCCCTAGGTGTAGGAATGATTTATGGGTGCACGGAACGTTCACGAGGCGGCACGGCCGGTTTTTTACACTTATTGCGCATGGCGCCGGTCACCACCAACTTCCTTTTTAGCACTTGAAGGGGCAGAGTCAAGACAAGGTTTCGCTGCGGCACCGCAGAATGCCGCGCCAAGCATTGCTACAATGGCGCCGCTCCCCTCGAACCAAAATGAGAACCCTTCCCGATCCACGCCGTTACGTCGCATTCCCGGCACATTCGCTGGTAATGCTCGCGCAACAGCCTGCGAACCATCATTCTGCGATGCAGCACGGAAATCCGTCGCCCGCGCTGGTGGCTGCCATCGCCGCGGTGCTGAGCAGCGGCGATGACCGGTTGATCGAGGACGCGTTTGCACAGGCGCCGTCTGCTGGGGTTCTTCGGGCGCTAACATCGGCTCTCGATCTTGCGTTGCATGGTCCCGGCAACTCAGCACTGCAGTTACGACTGTTCGCGGTACCGGTATTGTTCGTTGCGGGCGGCCGCGCAGCATCAGTGATTCCTGGTGTTTTGCCAGACGTCGCAGCTGTGCACAGCCTTTTCGAGGCGCATGGAACGCTGGGACCCCTGAAAAATTTCGCACTGAGCGCAACGCTGAGCTCGGTTGCTGGTGTTGCCGCACTCAAGCCAGGACAGATCTACCGCATCCTGCGCGAATCGGGCACGGACAACTATTCCCCTTTGGATCTTCCGCCCGCGGAAATTCGCATGGATCACGCGCATGAAGCCGTCCACCTGCGTTTCTTGACGGGCGTATGCGTAACCGGCCCAGATGCTCCCGCGTTCCCGGAAAACGTCGGGGATATCGGTGCATGGGGTTTGCCTTTCACGCGCGCGCTGGCATCCCAGCTTGCGCAACCGGGGGTGACGCTGTTGCCCATTCCGCGCGTGCCGATGAGTTTGCACAAGGCGGTTTCAACAGGAAGGTTTGCCCGGAACGAACTGCGCTTCCAGTTATTTCTGACGTCGGCGCTGCGCAAATTTCGATCCAGTATCGGCGAAGCCATGGCGGTCGTGGAAGCTCGCGCCGATGGAAGCATCCACACCCGGCTCAGTTCGCCCTTTGATAGCTCAATGGCGCCCGAACACGCCTGGCCCCTGCAGCCCTGCGACGACCTTGGGGTCGTCGCCAGCAGCATCTTCAGCCTGCTCGACGAGTGCCGGGTGAGCGATGTGCAGGTCGCCGATACCGTGCAGCCGGTTCCCGCCTCGCATTAGAACTGGTTATTACAACGGCTCGTCGAGGAATAGCTGGACCTCGCGGAAAAGATGCAGGCGATTACGCTCCATAATCACGGAGTGCGTGCCTTCGCCTATTTCCACATAGCGCTTCGTCGGTGCGTTGCGTAGCAGCGAAAACAATGCCTGTGCCATGTAAGCCGGCGTGTCCTGATCCCATTCGGCCTTGACAAGCAGCGTCGGGACGCGGATAAGCGCTGGATCGAAATAAGGTTTGCCAGCCGCCCAAAATTCGCGCACGTCGTGGATTACGCCGTTGGGCGCGCGAAGCTGCCCGCTCTCGCTTGCCTTCGGATCGGTTTTCCATGTTGCGTCGGCCCATGCATCGAACCAGCCGGTCGGAATCAGTGCGGCCTGCTTGTCTTCGGGAACGCCAGTGAGCCAGCGCTTCTTCGCGCTTTCCTTCGTGACCGTTCGATAGGAGCCCAACGGCCCGTCACCGCCGATCAATCCCGGCGTCGTGCGCAGCCAAAGCGGCGCAAATAATGCGAGCTTTCTGACCTTGTCATTGTTGGCCGCCGTGTAGGTTGCCATGATCGAGGTGCCCCAGGACCAGCCCAGTAGACTGATCTTCGACGCGTTGCGTCGCTTCATGATGTAGTCCACGGCGGCGCTCACATCGCGCACCGCGACATCGGTAGTCACGATCGGGGGGTTGTCCTTTGCGGCTTGATCCATCTGCGAGGGACGCGTCGAGCGGCCGTAACCGCGCAAATCCACGAGATATACGTCCCAGCCGCGGGCGGCAATGTAGTCCATCCAGGACAAGCCGTCGAGTTGCAGATCGAACGCAGTGGAAGCGGGGTACGTTGCCCCATGCACATAGAGCAGGATCTTGTCGACCGAGGGTGCCTTATCGCGCGGGCGCTTGTTGCGGATGAACAGCTGGATCCCCGGCGTATCGGAGGCGATGAGCGTGTCTTCGGTGATCAGCGCCGCTGCGCCGGTGCTGGCATCGTCCGGCGTGGCCGCATGAGACGCCATGGGAGCAGCGATGGCAATGGCGAGTGCGCCCAGAATAATTCGGACAAAGGTCTTCAATACGTGCTCCTTATGGTGGATAGCGGAAGGTCACTGTATCGAAACTGGTCGTGGGCGTCATG
Organism: uncultured bacterium; assembly: GCA_965233135.1. Taxonomy (GTDB): domain Bacteria; phylum Pseudomonadota; class Gammaproteobacteria; order Burkholderiales; family JACQAP01; genus JACQAP01. The sequence continues at coordinate 40,714 of CBDDRM010000010.1, forward strand.
TCGCGACGATCCCGCCGTTACAATCCGGCCATGGATATCGACACACCTTATGCAGGATTAACCCCGGATGTCATTTTGAATGCCGTCGATTCCGTGGGATTGCGCACCGATGGACGCCTGGCTGCGCTGAACAGTTACGAGAACCGGGTATATCAAGTCGGCATCGAGGATGCTTTGCCGATCATCGCCAAGTTTTACCGCCCGGCGCGCTGGTCGGATGCGCAAATTCTGGAGGAGCATGCGTTTACCCGAGAACTCGCCACTCGCGAAATCCCTGCCGTTGCGCCGATGAGCGTCGGCCATTCGACCTTGCATGCCTTTGCCGGATTCAGCTTTGCGCTCTATGCGCGTCGCGGCGGTCGCGCTCCCGAGCTCGACGATCCAGACACCCTGGAATGGCTTGGGCGCTTCATCGGCCGCATCCACGCCGTGGGAGCCATCGAACCGTTCCTGCACCGCCCGGCGCTGGACATTGCCGGTTTCGGGGACGACTCAAGAAACTATTTGATGCAAGGAGACTGGATCCCCGGGGATCTGCATGTTGCCTATGGCAGCGTGCTGGATCAGGCGTTGGCGGGGGTGCGCGAGTGTTTCAAGCGCGCGGGCCCGGTTAGAAGCTTGCGTATGCACGGGGATTGCCATCCCGGCAATGTTCTCTGGACCAGCGATGGGCCGCATTTCGTCGATTTTGACGATGCGCGGATGGGACCGGCCGTACAGGATTTATGGATGTTGCTATCTGGTGACCGTGCAGCCATGACGCGCCAGCTCTTCGATGTGCTCGCCGGATATGAGGACTTTGCTGATTTCGATCGCCGCGAACTGGAGTTGATCGAAGGATTGCGCACCTTGCGCCTGATTCACTACTCCGCCTGGCTCGCGCGGCGTTGGAACGATCCGGCTTTTCCCGCGGCCTTCCCCTGGTTCCATACCACGAAATATTGGCAGGACCAAATCTTGCAGCTACGTGAACAAGTCGCCGCCATGCAGGAGCCCTCCCTCGGACCGCTATAGGGTTGCCCCGGCAGCGGAGGGCGACGATACATGCTTTCCTTGACGCTATGTCATGGAAACTTTACAGTCCGCCATGGCCGAGCTGTAAGTTTTACAAGAAGCTACGAGAAGCTATCGGTCAGCCGGGTGTTGTGGTCCGGTGTGACCTTCTTCGAGAAGGGGCGCGATGATCTATCAGCTGCACGAATTTCATAAAACAGTGATGGCGCCGGCCGTAGCATGGGCCGATATCTCCCGGCATCTCTTCACCAACCCGCTCAGTCCTCTGGCTTACTCCCCAGCGTCGCGCACCATAGCCGCGAACAGCGAAATGTTCGTGCGCCTGTTGCGGCGATATCCGAAACCCCAGTGGGGAATCGAGGAAACACTGCTCAATGGCGAACGCGTCGAGGTCATCCGCGAAGTCGTCGTCGACAAGCCGTTCTGTCAGCTGTTGCATTTCCGCAAAGCCGTCGCTGCCCCACAACCGAAATTGTTGATCGTTGCGCCTTTATCGGGGCACTTTGCGACACTGCTACGGGATACCGTGCGCACGGCGCTGGTCGATCATGATGTCTGGATAACGGACTGGGTCGACGCCAAGATGGTGCCTCTGGCCAAGGGTCCGTTCCTGCTCGACGATTACGTCGACTACATCCGCGAGTTCATCCGGTTCCTGTCGCCGGAATTGAATGTCATGTCGGTCTGCCAGCCCACGGTGCCCGTGCTCGGGGCAGTGTCGCTGATGGCCGCTGAAAACGATCCTGCCGTGCCCAAAGCCATGATCATGATGGGCGGTCCGATCGATACCCGCCGCAATCCCACTTCGGTGAATGACTTTGCATCGGGTCGTCCGCATTCCTGGTTCTCCAACCGCGTCATCATGCGCGTGCCCGCAAACTATCCGGGTTTCATGCGCAAGGTCTATCCCGGGTTCCTGCAACACGCGAGTTTCCTGGCGATGAATCCCGATCGACACATGGATGCGCACAAGCAGTTCTACAACCACATGGTGCGCGGCGACGGCGACAGCGCGGACGCGCATCGCAAGTTCTACGATGAATACAACGCGGTGCTGGATATGCCGGCGGAGTATTACCTCGATACCATCAAGGTTGTGTTCCAGGAGTTTCAACTACCAAAGGGAAAGTGGTCGGTGCGCGGCAAACCGGTGCGTCCGGATGCAATTCGCAAAACCGCGTTGTTCACCATTGAAGGCGAACTCGACGACATTTCCGGCAACGGCCAGACCGAGGCCGCACAAACCTTGTGCCGGAATATTCCCGCGGAGAAACGCAAGCATCTGTTGGCCAAAGGCCTCGGCCATTACGGCATCTTCAGCGGACGCAAGTTTCGCGAAACGGTCTATCCCCAGATTCGATCCTTCATTCGTCTCGTGGCGCAGCGCGACAGCGACCTGAAGCTGGTGCGCGTCAAGTAACATCTCCGCGTCCAAAGCGCCGCCCATTGCCAAAAAGCAATGGCCGCGCGCACCTTTTTTGTCCTAAGATCGTGGCAGTGAAACGCTGGGCGTCAGCGCATTCGTGCCGCATGCGGCGCACATAACGGAAACCGAAGAAAAATGAGAATCTTGCTCCTTACGCTGCTTTTCTGCCTCGCGTCGCCATCCACCGCCGTGCAGGCTCAGGGCTTTCCGTCCCGGCCCATCACGCTGATCGTTCCGTGGGGCGCCGGGGGCGGTACGGACGCGGTAGCGCGCATGATTGCGGCGTTGCTGGAAAAGGATCTGGCGCAGCCCGTCAATGTCGTCAACCGCACGGGAGGCAGCGGCGTCGTGGGTCACCAGGCGATTGCCACGGCGGCGCCAGATGGATACACCCTTGGACTGCTGACCGCCGAGATCACCATGATGCATCATCAGGGCCTGACCAAACTCGATGGGGCAAGCTACACTCCGCTCGGATTGGTCAATGTGGACCCTGCTGCGATCCAGGTCAGGGCCGACTCCGAGTACAAGTCCCTGCCGCAATTGATCGAGGCTATACGCAAACATCCTGGCAAGTTGAAGGCTTCAGGCACCGCGCGCGGCGGTTCATGGCACGTCTATTTGTATGGGCTGCTAGCGGAGATGAAAATCAAGCCCACCAGTGTCCTCTGGGTGCCCAGCATCAGTAACGCTGCCGCGCTGCAGGAACTGGCGGCTGGGGGCATAGATCTCGTATGCGGTTCCCATCCCGAAGGGCGGGCACTCATCGAAGCGGGCAAGGTTCGCAGTCTCGTAATCCTCGATTCGCAGCCCTCGTCGCTGTTTCCGAACGTGCCCACGCTGAAATCGGCCACCGGTAGCGCATGGAGCGCCGGAGTGTGGCGCGGCTTGGGGGCACCCAAGGGTCTTGAGCCAGCCATCGAAAAACGCCTGATAGCCGCCGTCAAAACGGCATTCGACAGCAAGGAATATCAGGATTTCATGGCTGCGCGCGGTTTTGGCGTGAAATATATGCCACCTCGCGAGTTTGCTGCTTTCATGGCGAAGACCGACGCTGAAACTGGCGCGCTGATGAAGTCGGTGGGATTGGCGAGGTGACGGTTGCAACAACCGTGAGTCGGGTCACCGCACAAAGGTTGGTTGGTCTGCTTGCCGCTGGAGCCGTCGCGATCGCGCGTTAGCTGCTTCATGAAAATCCACGATGCCTTCGCCGGCGTGCTGCTGGTGCTATTCGCCGCGATCACGCTCTGGAGCACGCGCGCTTTTCCGGTCATTCCGGGCGATCCGGTCGGTCCGGCACTGTTTCCCCGCATTGTCGCCATCGGCATGCTGGTTTGCGGCGTCATGCTCATGGTGCTTGGCGCCAAACGCGACAAGGGGAGGGTGTGGGTGACGATGCCGGATTGGCTTCGCGCGCCGCGCCAAGTCGCGGGTTTTGCAATCGTGGTCTGCGGATTGCTGGGTTTTTATTTTTTTCTCGACCGGCTGGGTTTTCTGGTCTGTGCCGTACTGCTGCTGGCGGCGCTCCTGCTGGTACTGCGCGTGCGGTTGTGGGCCATTCCCGTTGTCGCAATCGGCGTCTCGCTGCTGATCCACGTCATATTCTACAAAGGACTGGGCGTGCCGTTGCCGTGGGGCGTGCTTGCCCCGTGGGCCTGGTAACGCTGCCGTGGATCACGTCGTGCTGGCTTTCGCGCTGATCCTCGATCCTTATGTGCTGACGGTCATAGTTGCGTCCGCATTCTATGGGCTTTTCGTCGGCGCGATTCCCGGCCTGACGGCGACCATGGCCACGGCACTGCTGGTACCGGTGACGTTCTTCATGCCGTCCGTTCCGGCCGTTGCCGCGATCGTGACGGCCTCGGCGATGGCGATTTTCGCAGGAGACATTCCCGGCGCGCTGCTGCGCATACCGGGCACACCGGCCTCGGCCGCATATTGCGACGAGGCGTATGCCATGACGCGCAAGGGACAGGCCGAACTGGTGCTGGGAGCCGGGCTGGTGTTTTCCGTGATCGGTGGCATTTTTGGCACGATCGTGCTGGTGACTACGGCGCCGTTGCTCGCGGACGTCGCGCTCAATTTCAGTTCCTACGAATATTTCTGGCTGGTCCTGCTGGGCCTGACCTGCGCGATCGTCATTGCGTCGGATAATTTGCTCAAAGGCGCAGTGTCCTTGCTGATCGGGTTGCTGATTGCCACAGTCGGCATGGAGAATCCGGCAGCGTACCCGCGCTTTACGTTCGAGAGCCCCGACTTGATGGGCGGCCTCTCGCTGATCCCGATGATGGTGGGCCTGTTTGCGGTGTCGGAAGTCCTGCGCTACGTAACTTCGATCGAACGGCCGTTGCACCTTGCGCAGGACAAGCTGGGAAGCATATTCCGAGGGCAGTGGGCATTGATCAGGAAATACCCGGTGCAGGCGTTGCGCGGCAGCAGTCTCGGCACACTCATCGGCGCACTGCCCGGAGCGGGAGCAGATATCGCAGCCTGGATGGCTTACGCGATGTCGAAGAAATTTTCGCGCGAGCCGCAGAAGTTCGGGACCGGACATCCAGAAGGCGTGGTCGAAAGCGGTGCGGCGAACAACAGCGCGCTGTCCGGCGCGTGGATTCCGGCGCTGGTGTTCGCAATTCCCGGTGATTCCATCACGGCAATCGCCATCGGTGTGCTCTACATGAAGAACATGAACCCGGGCCCGACAATTTTTCTGAACAACCCCGAAAACATCTACGCCGTGTTCATCGTTTTCTTCCTTGCCAATCTCCTGATGTTGCCGCTGGGCGCGCTTGCAATCAAAAGCTACAAACAGGTTCTCAAGGTGTCGCGTTCGATTCTCATGCCGGTCATATTGGTGTTTTGCGCAGTCGGGGCGTTCGCGATCAACAATACGCCTTTCGATATCGCAGTGATGCTTGGCTTCGGAGTTCTGGCATTTTTCCTGGAGGCAAACCGCTTCCCGGTCGCGCCGGTGGTCCTGGGCGCCGTTCTCGGTCATATGCTCGAGGAAAATTTCATCACCTCGATGCTCAAGGCCGACGGTGACTGGACCGCGTTTGTGTCGCGGCCCATCGCGGGCACCCTGGGTGCCATCACCCTTATTGTCTGGCTGGCACCGGCGGCCATTGCGCTGCTACGCCGCAGGACCCACTAATTGCGCCTATGGAACCCATCAAACGTACTTTCAGCAATTTTCTGCATGGCCGGACCGCACTCGTGACCGGCGGCACCAGCGGCATCGGTGCCGCCATCGGCCGCGGACTGGCGGCTGCAGGCGCCCGGGTGACGGTGACCGGCGTGAGCGAGCCGGAAGTCGAGAGCGCGAAAATGCATGATGAATTCGGCGACCAGCGGGCCGTACTTCTCGATGTGCGCGATGCCGCAGCGGTGCAAGCGGTGATCGCGGGCTTCGATCGGTTGGACATACTGGTGAATTGCGCAGGCGCCATTCGCCGGACTGCAGAGCACGAACCGGAAATCTTCCAGCAAATCGTTGACATCAATCTCAATGGCAGCATGCGCTGCTGTGCAGCAGCAAGGCCACTGTTGCACAAGACCGGCGGCGCAATCGTCAACATAGCCTCGATGCTGTCCTTTTTCGGCGGCGGACTCGTGCCCGGATATGCCGCCAGCAAGGGCGGCATCGCGCAACTGACCAAGTCACTGGCGATCGCATATGCCCCTGATACAATACGCGTGAATGCGGTCGCGCCAGGCTGGATTGCCACGCCGCTGACCCAGGCACTTCAGGACGACCCTTCTCGCAGTCAACCCATAATGGATCGAACGCCAATGAAACGTTGGGGCCGTCCTGAGGATATTGCCGGCGCGGTCGTATTTTTGTGTTCGCCAGCGGCGGCTTTCATCACTGGAGCGATTTTGCCGGTGGATGGCGGATACCTCATTTCGTGAAGCGGGGAAAACCATGGATTCTTCCTTGAACCTCAATCCTCTTGCGGCGGCCGGCATGCAGCGCGAGATCGTTACCTTGGCGGTGCCCGAAGACGAGCGAGTCTGGGTGCCGCAAGCCCCCGGCGTCTGGTTTCGCCCGCTGATGCTCAACACGGTTTCGGGCGGCTGGTTCAACCTGCTGCGCGTGCGCAAGAGCGGTATCTTGTCGCGGCATCGTCATCCCATGGCGGTCTATGGGTATGTCATCAAGGGCAAATGGCGCTACCTTGAGCATGAATGGATAGCCGAGCAGGGCGGGTTCGTGTATGAGCCGCCCGGCGAAGTCCATACTTTGGTCGTGGACGAACCCGTCGAAGAAATGATCACGATGTTCAATGTCAACGGCGCCATGATCTATGTCGATGAGCAGGGTGCTACCGTCGGTTACGAAGACGTGTTCACGAAGATCGAATTGTGCCGAAAGCACTACGGGCAGGTCGGGCTGGGCGCCGACTACGTCAATCAATACATTCGTTGATTCACAAATCAAACAATATTCGGAGGGAGATATGGCCAAGGCAGTGCGTTTCCACAAGACGGGCGGACCCGAAGTGCTGGTTTATGAAGATGTCGAGGTCGGTGATCCCGGAGCAGGCCAGGCCAGGGTTCGCAACACCGCCGTCGGGCTCAACTTCATTGATACCTACCACCGTTCCGGACTGTATCCGCTGCCTTTGCCGAGTGGTCTTGGTCTGGAAGCAGCGGGCGTAGTCGAGGCGGTGGGCGCTGGTGTCACCCATGTGAAGGCTGGCGATCGAGTGGGCTACGCCGGCGGCCCGCCGGGCGCGTACTCGGAAGTGCGGCTGATGCCCGCCGAGAAACTCGTCAAGGTGCCTGGCGGTATCGATGACAAGCAGGTTGCAGCGATGATGCTCAAAGGCCTGACCGTGCAGTATCTGATCCGCAGCGTGTATCGGGTAGAGAAGGGAGAGACCGTGCTGTTCCATGCGGCGGCCGGTGGCGTCGGGCTGATTGCCTGCCAATGGCTAAAGGCGCTGGGTGCTACGGTAATCGGCACCGTAGGTTCGGATGAAAAAGCTAAAATCGCAAAGGCTCATGGCTGCGATCACACCATTGTTTACACCCGCGAGAATTTCGTGGAGCGCGTGGCGGACATCACCGGCGGCGCTAAAGTCCCGGTGGTATTCGACTCCGTGGGCAAAGACACTTTCGCCGGTTCGCTGGACTGCCTCAAGCCGCGCGGACTGCTTGCGGTATTCGGCAACGGCTCGGGACCGGTCACCGGCGTTGACATCAATACGCTCTCCAGAGGATCGTTCTATGTGACCCGGCCCACGCTGATGACCTACACGGCGAATCGCAAGGATCTGGAAGCGGGCGCGAAGGAACTTTTCGACGTGGTGAAAAGCGGCAAGGTCAAAATCGAGATCAATCAAACCTACAAGCTGCAGGATGCCGCGCAGGCGCATCGGGATCTGGAATCGCGCAAGACCACCGGATCGACCGTGTTGCTGCCTTGAATGACCGCTCGCTGAGCGCAGGAACCATCAGGACAAATGCGTGACCGGAATAACGAGCGTGCGGCTTATCGCGGGAGAGCGTGGTGATAGAAGATCTTAAGAATAAAGTCGTTCTGATCACAGGTGCCAGTACCGGCATCGGCGCGGCTGCCGCGATTGCTTTCGGTCAGAATGGTGCGAAGGTTGCTGTGCACTACAATAAAAGCAAATCGGAAGCCGAGAAAGTCGCCGCACAGGTGGAAAAGGCCGGCGGCAGGGCACTGCTGGTCGCGGGCGATGTGACCGCCTCCGCGACGTGCAGGCAGATCATCGACAAGACCGTCGCCGGCTACGGACGCATTGACGTGTTGATCAACAACGCCGGCGGCCTGGTGCAGCGCGCACCCATCGAGAGCATCACCGACGAATTGTTCGATCAGGTCGTCAACCTGAACGTACGATCGGCCATGATTTGCACCGGCGCGGCTGCGCAGCAGATGCGCAAGCAGGGCAGCGGCGGCGCGATCATCAACGTCACGTCGGTGGCGGCGCGCCACGGCGGCGGACCGGGCGCATCGCTGTACGCCGGATCAAAGGGGTTCATCAGCACCATCACCCATGGCCTCGCCAAGGAACTGGTCAAGGACAAGATCCGGGTCAATGCCGTGGCGCCGGGGGTGATCACGACCCCGTTCCATGATCGCTATTCCACGCCGCAGATGCTCGAAAGTTTCAAGGCCAGCATTCCGATGAATCGTCTCGGCAGCGCTGATGAATGCGCGGGCGCATTCCTGTTCCTAGCGTCCGAGCAATTGAGCGGATACATGACGGGTCAGATTCTGGAAGTCAATGGGGGGCAGTACATGCCCTGACGGAGTCAAGGCATGCGTAACGGCGGGACTGCCGTGACGTCGAAAACTGCGAACGATCGAACGCCAATGTCAGCGAATACGACACGGCAGTTGCGATGTTTGCGATAGAAGAACAATAAACATCCGGAGGAGCCGGCATGTTCAATCTGAGCGGCAAGGTCGCTCTGGTCAGCGGCGCATCGCGTGGACTGGGCTGGGCAATGGCGCAATCGCTGGCAACAGCGGGCGCCCATGTCATTCTGAATGCGCGCGATATATCGGTGCTCAATGACCGGGTCAAGGAACTCGCGGCCGCCGGACTCAAAGGCGAGGCGGCTGCCTTCGACGTCACGGACCACGCGGCGGGCGGAGCCTGCATCCAGGCGGCTGTTAAAAAACACGGGCGCTTCGACATCCTCGTCGCGAATGCCGGCATCCAGCATCGCAAACCCATCACTGAATTCGAAGCTACGGATTTCGAGCGCGTGGTGGCCACCAATCTGACCGCGGTATGGGCGCTTGCCAAGGAGGCCGCCAAAGTCATGATTCCCGCCCGGCGCGGCCGCATCATCATGACCGGTTCGGTCAGCGCCATTCTCGCGCGGCCCACTATTTCCGCCTATATCGCCAGCAAGGGGGCGGTGCACGCGCTCACACGCGAGTTGGCCATGGAACTTGCCCCGCACAATGTCACGGTCAACGCCATCGCGCCCGGTTATTTCGCCACCGAGATGAACACCGCACTGATCCAGAACAAGGAGTTCAACGACTGGGTGTGCAAGCGCACGCCGGCGGGCCGCTGGGGCCAACTCAATGAGATCGGCCCGGTTGCCGTTTTTCTGGCCTCAGATGAAGCGTCCTTTGTAAATGGACATATCCTGGTGACGGACGGAGCTTTTTCAGCAGCAATGTGAGCAGATCGTGAATGTCGACAAACAGGAGTCGTTTAACCATGAGTGACACTTGCCAATGAACAGGAAATTCAGGATCGGCATCTCCCGTGATGTCATCACTGCGAACGGCACGATATTTGGCGACGACGCTTTCAAAGTACTGCAAGACCCGGCAGTCGAATGGGAATTCCTGCCGGAGAAAGTTGCGGAGCTACCCCCCGAATACGGCGAGCGCTACGACGCGATTTGCCTGATGTCGGCAAAAGTCACCCGCGCAACCTTGTCGGGGGCAAACCGTAGAGTGAAGCTCATTGCGCGTTTCGGCGTGGGTTACGACTCGGTCGATGTGCGAGCGTGCACCGACCAGGGCGTCATGCTGACCATCACGCCCGACGGCGTTCGTCGGCCGGTGGCGGCCAGCGTGATCGGCTTCGTGCTGGCACTGGCCCACCGCATGTTTCTGAAGGACAGGCTGACCCGCGAGGGTCGCTGGGCCGAGAAAGGGAACTATCTCGGCAGCGGTCTCATGGGTCGCACGCTGGGTGTCATCGGCGTTGGAAATATCGGCAAGGAGATCTTCAAGCTCGCCCAACCGTTCGGCATGCAATTGCTGGGCTGTGATCCGAACGTGCCGCAGGCGGCCGTCGCGTCGCTCGGCGTGACGATGGTCGACCAGAATACGCTGCTGCGACAGGCGGATTACATCTCTGTCAACACCTTGCTCGACGAGCATACGAAGGGGCTGATCGGTGCCAAGGAATTTGCGCTGATGAAACCGAGTGCCTATTTCATCAACACGGCGCGCGGGCCGGTGGTGGTCGAGTCCGCGCTGATCGATGCGCTGAAGAACAATCGTATAGCCGGGGCCGCCATCGACGTGTTCGAGCAAGAACCGGTGTCTCTCGACAATCCGCTGCTGAAGATGGATAACGTGATCGTCGCGCCGCACGCGATTTGCCATACGGACGAATGCATGAGCCTGCTGGGCAAAAGCGCATTCAAGGCGGCGGTCGACCTCGCGCACGGCCGCAAGCCGCACCTGATCGTCGATCCGGAAGTCTTGCGGCATCCGCAGTGGGTGGGGAAGTTTCACGCATGAGCGTGGAACTTCAGGGGAGAGGGGTGCGGAGCGAGGAACGAGGGCTGAAGAATGGACCGAAGATCCTGCTCGGCCCTCGCCCCTGGTTCCCCACCCCTTGTAAAACCAGCTACCAATAGCGTGAGATCAAAATGCGAACCAATCCGGTAAAGGTAAAACTCCAGAAGGGCCAACCAGTGTTCGGCGCATTCGGTTGGGAGTTCCTGGTGCCCGGACTGCCGCAGATCGTGAAATCCTGCGGCGCCGAGTTCCTGTTGATCGACATGGAACACGCCGGCACCAGTTACGAGACGCTCAAGGACCAGGCGGCGCTATGCCGCGGACTGGATCTCGTGCCCATGGCGCGGGTGCCAGCCAATCAATATCACTATATTTCGCGCGCGCTCGATCTGGGCGTCATGGGCATCATGGCCCCCATGGTCGGCTCGGCGGACGAGGCGCGGCATATAGTGTCCTGCACCCGTTATCCTCCAGCGGGCCGGCGCGGCGCGGCGTTCGGGTTTGCTTCGGACGATTATCTCGGCGGCAGCGTTGCCGACAAAATAAAGATTGCCAATGAGCGCACGCTGGTCATGTGCCTGATCGAGACCGCGGAGGGCATCGAACATGTCGAGGAAATCGCCGCGGTGCCGGGCGTCGACGTCCTCTGGCTCGGTCACTTCGACCTGACCAACTTTCTCGGTATCCCTGCGCAATTCGATCATCCCAAGTACGTCAAGGCCATCGGCCGGATGACTGCCGCGGCGAAGAAGCACGGCAAAGTTCTGGCGTGCGCGACGGGCGACGATCAATGGAGCCGCGATTACTGGAAGAAGGGCTTCCGCCTGTTCGCGGTAGGAATCGATTCCATGCTGCTGCAAGGTGCGCTGAAGCAGGGCATGGCCACGCTGGAAGCGTTGAAGGATTCGTCCAAAGGCGGCAAGGCGAAAGAATGATCACGCCGCGGGCGGCGGCCAGCCGATCTTGACGAAGTTGCCGGTGGCGGGACCTGTTCATGACGTTGCACAATCACGGTTCGCGCGTGTGCGGACGTTGATACGCGTAACGGGTAAAGGAAACTCAGCGTCCGGCGAATTGATGCCAAGCGGTGAAGCGGCCTGCGACGGGAAAAAACTACAAGGGCTTGCTGGGGTCGATCAGCGTGCGCCACATGTGCGCAGTCGGACTGGCGTCGTTGCCGAGCCCTTCTTTGGGCTGGCGGAAATGCCGGCCGATGATCTCGGTGAAAGGTTCGATTGACCACGGCAGCGCCTTGTCGAAAGCGTAGTCGTCGCACAACGTGATGTTGCGCGAGATCATGTACCACTTGTGATTGCGCGCGTAGTCGTGCGCTGCTGCGATGTATTCGGGCGGCCGATAGTCCTCGCCGAACATCGTGATGTACATCCTCGGATACTCGTAGCCGACCGATGCATCGGCGTAGTAACGCAGCGCCTGATGGTAGCGGATCGCCCAGGAGACTTTCTCCGACACATAAGGCTCGACCAGTTGAGCGCCCCACCAGCCGTGATCCGGGCGCACGACGGCAAGCCCCACGTCGTGCAGCAGGCACGCAAGAATCGTTTCCTCGTCCATACCGGCGCGCATGGCCTGCATCGCGGTCTGCACGCAATGCGGCGCTGCCGCCGTGGGCAGGCCGAACTTCGGGGTGTTGAGGCGCAGGTTGAAAATATCCGCCAGGGTCGGTTTGGCCGGCATGGGCACGTCCGGCGTCGGCGGACGGATGCGCGCGAACGCCGCGCCAATGTCCATCAGATCTTTCTGCCGTTCCGCGCTGAGTTCTTCGGCTGGCTTCATGTTCACCTCATCCAAAACACGCCCGGACCACGCCCCCATCGACTCGCAACGCCGCGCCGTTGGTCGCGGAAGCAAGCGGGCTGCAAACGTAGGCGACCATGGTAGCAACTTCCTCAACCGTCGCATAACGCTTCAGCAGAGAACTGGGTCGGACTTTCTCGAAAAACTCCTTCTCGAATTCCGCGAATGGTTTGCCCGCCGATCGTTTCGCAATGGCGGCCTTGTTTCCGTCGGACAGCGTCGGTCCGGGCAGTACCGCATTGACGGTGACATTGGTTCCAACACAGGTCTCAGCCAGGCCCCGCGAAATCGCGAGCTGTGCGGTCTTGGTCATGCCGTAGTGAATCATGTTGTCCGGGATCTGGATGCCGCTTTCGCTGCTGATGAATACGATCCGCCCCCAGCCGCGCCGCTTCATGCCGGCAAGATAGGCCCGCGACAGCCGTACGCCGCTCATGACATTGATGTCGAAAAAGCGCTGCCATTCCGCGTCGTCGATCTCCTCGAAGACCTTGCGCTCGAAAATGCCGAGATTGTTGACCAGAATGTCCACCGCAGGAAAGCGCTTGATGAGATCTTGCGTGGGCGCGGGCGCGGAAAGATCTCCGGCAAAACCTTCGACTTTCGCCGTCGGCATCGTGGCGCGGATGCGCGCGAGCGCATCCTCTACGGCCTTTTCCGTGCGGCCATTGATAATGACCCTCGCCCCTTCAGCGGCCAACAGCGCTGCGATCGCGAAACCGATACCCTTGGTCGATCCCGAGACAAGAGCCAGTTTGTCATGTAACTTGAGATCCATGCCTGTCGCACTCCGCGATTATTGTCTGAAATGTGGATCGAACCAGATGCTGCGTTTCGTCTGACGACTTCTGCGGCATATGCAACGCGCAGGCGCACGGACTAGTCCGGATCGCCGGAATCATCCGACCAGCGACGCAGCGGACCTGCATAGTTGTCATCCGAGGGCTCCTGGTCGGCTTCGTCGGCGTCGCCATCGAACTGTTCCATTTCTTTCAGCAGCGATTGCAGCCGCTTCTCCGCCACGGTTTCCCGGTCCGGTTGGACCGCCATTTTTTCAATGATGGATGCTGCGCCCGAATAGTCCTTCCGGTTCTTGATCGGACGCGCCGCCCCGTTTAATTTGCGGGTGCTGCCTCGTGTCATGTTTGCCCCCTTTCATGATGCCGCACGGTAACTGCTGCGCCTCACCACGTCGTTCCCGAGCGACGACTTCAATGCTACACGCTATGGCGGCCGACGTTTGCAGAGGCGAGCCGTTACGTTCTAGTGTACCGCACCATCGTAATTCGTCAGGGGTGGGGGAGGTTTCACGCGCACCCATTGCACGTGTTTGCGCCATGGCGGTGCCGTGGCAATCGTCCGCGGGCCGCAGGCGCGGCTCCCGCGACTGTCAATCCGAAACGCAGTTCACTGTGCCGCAGGGGAGGGAACGAAAATGGCCAATCCGCGCCCGGTCTTGTTGCTGCTTGCCGAGAAGATGCCTGTGCCGATTGACACGCCGCCTCCGCCCACTCCTACGCCGGTGCCGATGCCTGTGCCTACTCCGCCTCCCGGTTCCGAGCCGGTACTTTGCAAAAGGACGCCGTTGGCGCCCAGAGCGGCGGCTTGTTTCTTCAGCCGTTCGATCACAGCGTCCATCTTCTTCTGTTCGCCGAACGAGAAGGATGATCGGCTCGTGGCATCGATCACCGCAATCTCCTCATAATCATCGGGAGCGGTCGAATAAACTCTGACTTCTGACGCATCGATAGGCGGCCGCGCCTTTCCGGTGAGGACATGGGAAGTCGTGGCGCAAGCGACAAGCGCTCCTGTGAGCAACACACCGGCCAGTATGCGGGATAGATTCATGACATTTCCTGGGATAACGAGCAGTCAGTGTGCGACCTCTGGAGCGTCTCATAGTTCTTCCCAGGTTGCTGAGGCGGCCGTCGGGAAAAGCTGCACAAATAAAAAGCCCGGTTTCCCGGGCTGGTTTCAGGCCTGATCTGTCTGCGATATCCAGACAGAGCAAGACTGCGCGTGCGGCACGAATCACGCTGGCCGAATATTGGATGCCTGATCGCCTTTCGGGCCGGTGGTCTTGTCGAAGCTGACCTTCTGTCCCTCTTTGAGCGACTTGAAACCGGCGTCCTGGATCGCGGAGAAATGAGCAAAAAGATCCTTGCCTCCGTCATCCGGCGTAATAAAGCCGAAACCTTTCGCGTCGTTGAACCACTTCACGGTACCTGTAGCCATGTCGTTGTCTTTCCTGAATGAATTGAACGTGGGGCGCTGCCGAGTGCGGGATCTTGAAGAGACGAGGAAAAGGCCTGAGAAGTACCTGTTTGAACGGGCATACCCGACTTAAATCACTGCTCCAATATCCTGCGATTCCCTTTATACGACGACATTTCGATGCCGTCAAAGGCTACTTTCTGGCTGTCTTTGCGCTTTATCAACAACATTGCACGCCCGCAAAGATGTGCGCGCGATTTTGTGCAAGTGCAAACCACAAAGAGAATGCTGCTCCGCGGGCGTTGTGAGGCTCGTCAGGTTCTGGCAACCGCTTGATCGGAGGTGATGTCGCTCTTGTAGGTTTCAGGCCCCAGATAAATCGCGAGGGTCGTCAGTAATGCCAGGATCACCATATACGCCGCAACCAGCCAGGGGTCGTTGTTCCCCTGAACCAGCAGCCAGGTCGCGACGAAAGGCGCCGGGCCGCCCGCAAGCAACGAGCCGATTTCGCGTGCAGAGGCGAAGCCGCTGTAGCGCAGTTTCGGGCCAAAGAGTTCCGCAAAGTATGCCGCCTGCGGACCGAACATTCCGGAAACGCCGACCGAAATGGCCAGTACCAGGGCAAGCCAGACCATCGATTGCAATCCCGTGGCGACCATCAGGAAGAACGGATACGCAAACAGTGCGGAAAAAACAGCAGCACCCCCATACACTGCGCGCCGCCCCACGCGATCGGACAAGGCCGAAAACATCGGCACGGTGAGCAACGAAATGGCGTAGGCGAGCATGATGCCATTGAGCACCATGCTTTTCTGTAATCCCAGATGCTTGGTCATATAACTCAGCGTAAACACCGGATACAGATAGCCCAGGCCGTTTTCTGCCAGGCGCGCGCCCAGCACTACGAGGAACTCGCGCGGGTGGCGTACGAATGCATCCTTCACCGGCGAACGCGCAGCCTTGCTCTTGGCGGCGATCTGACTGAATACGGGTGTTTCGGACACTCGGGCGCGGATGTAGAAGCCAACCAGAATCAGAATGACTGAAAGCAGGAAAGGAATGCGCCAACCCCAACTCAGGAAGTCCTCTTTAGGCAGAGAGGACACGATCGCGAACACGCCGGTTGCGAGCAACAGCCCGATATTGACGCCGATCGCGGCAAAGCTGCCGAACAATCCGCGCTTGCCTGCCGGCGCATGTTCCACCGCGAGGATAACCGCGCCACCGTATTCCGCTCCGGCACCAAAACCCTGAACCAGGCGCAAGGCCACCAGCATGATGGGCGCCCATACGCCTACCGAATCATAGGTCGGCAGCAGGCCGATGAGAAACGTGCCCACGCCCACCAACAGAAGCGTGATGACCAGAACCGGTTTGCGGCCGATTCGATCCCCCAGGTGTCCGAACACCATGCCTCCGAATGGTCGGGCAAAAAAACCGACGCCGAATGTCGCAAATGACAGCAGCAGGCCCGTGTTGGGATCGAACTTCGGAAAGAACAGTTCACTGAATACCAGCGCGGCTGCGGTGCCGTAGATGAAAAAATCGTACCACTCCAGCGCCGAGCCGACCGCCGATGCCATCAAGACCCTGCGGTGCGAAGCATCCATTTTTTCTCCCTCGATTTATTGTTCTATGCGTGCTCGCAAGAAAATTGGCCCGCGCGCGCTTGGCTGCTGTGCATTGAGGCCAGTCTCCGCCGAGGCCGCAGCATACCCCACGGCTGCCTGTGGAGCTTCTTGCGCTGCGTCAGAGGTCTATCCGGACATTTACTGGTCAGCCATCGATCGACACGATCGCCACCGCATAGGCTTTGAGCGTCAGCGAAGCTGACATGTTTTTCCAGGTTTGCTGGAAGCCGCGCGGATTGGTGGTGGCCGTTACGAAACTGTCCTCGTCCAGCATCGTTCCGGACAGCGCGCCGTTGACGCCGGACAGCTTGACCGCTTGGGAATCGGCGGTAAGATTCGCCAGCCACAATGTTGTGCCACCGTTGCCCTTGTAGGCCAGGCATTGCACTTTCGCGGGATCCGCGGATTGCGCGGCGACCAGTTTGCGCCCCGCCCCGCGCGTCAGTCCGCTTACGACGTGAAACACTGGAAACACCGCCGGCCCTGTGAGCTGGTCGAACCAGGGTTGTGCGTGCTCGTCCTTGCGATAAATGATGCCCAGTGGTCCGGTGGGCGCCCCCAACGCGACGGCTTCGACGCTGGTGCGCGCGAACGTGGCGATGTAGCCCAGCGACCAGGCTGCGGCAAACAGGCCGCGTTGGCGGGGGTCGAGCTTGGTGAGGCATACGCGCACGTTATCCGGATTTGGAGTCCAGGTCGCGCCGTGCGGATTGTCGCGGCAGCCAATGCCGCTTGGACCAATGCGGTAACCGGTCTTGCCGATAAACCCTCGTGCAGTAGTCACCTGGTAGGGTAGCGCTTCCAGGGTTTCCATGACTGATCGGTCATCGGCAGCATGCACGATGGGACAGGTCGTGTTGACGACGAAGTCGAGTTCGCTGGCGGGCGGATGTTTGCGGTTGAGTTCGGTGAAAAAAGAGAACATGCCACCGCCCAGGCGCAGGCCGGGAAAAGTTTCGCGGGCGGCGGCATAGAGCGCCTTCAATTCAGGGGCGGGCGGACGCGGCCCGCCGGGAAGTACGGATTTCAGATCCCCCGCCGGCACCACGGCAATCGATGATAATTTTATGCCGGATTGCCTGACCAAGGCAGCCAGCCGCTGCAATTCCCCGTGAAAGGCGTCGACGCTTTCGATGACCGCTTCCAGCGTCACGTCGGCGCCGGTGGCTTCACTCAACACGCGGTAACCGTAGAGTTCTTTCAAGCCATGCTGCTTGCGCGCATCGATGTGGCAGATCAGGAAACGCGGTGCGGCGAGCTTGAGCAGGTCGAGTTGCGCGACGGTGTGCGCGATCTCCTCCGCAGGTACGCCCAACCCCAGCGGCAGCAGCACATCGCGGGAAGCGGCGCCGAGCTCGATGCGGATCGGCTGTGCGGCGGCAGGTTTGCCGCCTTTGCTCCGTGCGCCCTCCAGCGTGACTGCGATCGATTGCGTCACCGCTTCGCCCGCCTTCAGCGTGTAAGGCCATGGCCGCGTCAGAGGTCTCACATAAGTCTTGAATGACGCGTCCGTCCAGTTGCGATGGTCTTCCATTTCGAACGTGTCGCCTTCCATGCGTACCGTGGCGCGCAGGCCGGGCAGCACCTCGTGCGACAGCGAACGGATATCGAGCACCGGCTGGACAGGGTTCACGCGTTCCGGAAACTTGCCTTTCACTTTCCTGCCATCGACGTGTTCGATGTCGACCGGGGCACCTGCCACTCCTTTCAGAGGATGCAGCACCACGAATCCGGTGCGTGCGGTCAGAAAATCGGTGGCTGGCACTGCTGTGCCGGTAAACAGCAGGTTGCCCTCCGGGGAGCCTGTGATGCTGGCATCGTACGCAAGTTTCTGGTCTTCAATCTGGATCTGGGCGTGAAACGAAATCGAGAAACTGTCACCGCGCTGGTCTATCTTCAGCCTGCTCAGCACCGGCATTGCGGTACCCCAGTTCTTATCACGAATCAGAAAGGCGATTGCGCGCAACACCTCCACGCCGCCGACCTTCAGATAGCGCAACTGGCCGTTGTCGAACTCCACCGTCATCGGCCCGGCGTGCAGGGTGCGCCCGGCGACGTCCGGCTGCTCGGTGCCGCACAGCGCTATCGCGCGCGAGGGGTTTGTTGTTCTCATTTTCTTTTTCCTCCGATTGAACACATTTGCCACAGTGAACACAGGTCCCAGAGGAACCTTGAACAGGAAGGCGAGCGACGGGTGAAACCGCACGCTCTCCTTTCTTTGTGACCTTGGTGGCTACATGACTTTTTCCGTCGACGGATCGATCAGCACCGCCCGATTCATGTCGATCGCCAGATCGATCTGCTGGTGAATCTGCGTGGCGTCGTGCGCCTGGAGCTCGGCGTTGACGTGCTCGCGACCCAGCTTGAAGGTGACATAGGTTCGCGAACCCGTCGGTTGCAGAAGTTCGATGGTGGCGTTGTATGGCGCCAGACCGCCGCGCGCATCGCCCGGATGCGCGCGGTTCATATGCTCCGGGCGCAATCCAAGGATGACCGCCTGGTCGCGCTTGCCGGCCAGTGCCTGGGATCGCGCCGGGGGCAGTGGCAATGACGGTCCACCCTCGAGCTTGACGGCGAGCCCCGCGCTGTCTGCAACCAGTCGGCCGGGAATGAAGTTCATCGAAGGCGAGCCCAGGAATCCGGCGACATATTTCGTCGCAGGCCGCTCGAACAGATCCAGCGGCGCGCCGGCCTGCTCGATCACGCCATCGCGCAGCAACACGATGCGATCGGCCATGGTCATTGCCTCGATCTGGTCGTGCGTGACATAGATCATGGTCTTGCCGAGTTCCTGATGCAGGCGCTTGATCTCGCCGCGCATCTCGTCGCGCAACTGCGCGTCGAGGTTGGACAAAGGCTCATCGAACAGATAAAGCCGCGCATTACGCACGATGGCGCGGCCGATCGCGACACGCTGCAATTGCCCGCCGGACAGCTGGCGCGGATAACGATCCAGCAGATGCGTAATGCCGAGCATCGCGGCCGCCGCATTGACCTTGGGTTCGATCTCGGCCTTGGGGGTCTTGCGCGAACGCAGACCGAAAGCGATGTTCTCGAACACGTTCATGTACGGATAGAGCGCGTAGTTCTGGAACACCATTGCGATATCGCGATCGCGCGGAGGCAGGTGGTGCACGGTTTCTCCGCCAATCTCGATGCTGCCTTTGTCGGCGTCTTCCAAACCGGCTATGGTCCGCAGCAGCGTGCTCTTGCCGCAACCGGACTGTCCCACCAGCACGGTGAACTCGCCCGCCGGAATTTCAAGGTCGATGCCTCTCACGGCGTGAACGGGGCCGTAGAACTTGTGAAGTCCGGTGATCTTGAGGTCTGCCATTTTCAGTTTCCGTGAATGGTGAACAGTGAACCGCGATCGGAATCGCTTCCGCGTCCAGAAAAAGTCCGATGACCCGGCCTGTTCACAGTTAACCGACTGCTGTTCACCAGTCAATCACCCCTTCACCGCTCCCAGCGATATGCCGCGCACCAGATAACGCTGCATGAAACCAACAGCGATGAAAATCGGCAGCGTGCCGAGCACCGACATCGCGGAAATCTTGGCCCAGAAATTCGACTGGCCACCGAAATAGTGGGTGATCTGTACGGTGTATGTGGTCGCTTCCGTGCGGGTGAGCACCAGCGCGAACAGGAAATCGTTCCATGCGAATACGAAAGTAAAGATCGCGGTCGCGAACAGTCCGGCCCGGCACATCGGAAACACGACTTTCCAGATGACTTGCCACCGCGTACAACCATCGACCAGGGCGGATTCCTCGAGCGCTTTCGGAATGTCCAGAATGTAACCTCGCATCATCCAGATCACATAGGGCAGATTGAAAGCAGTGTAGAGCAGGATGATGCCGATATACGTATCGACGAGCCGCAGATACACGAACAGAAGGAAAATCGGAAACACTACCGCTATCGGCGGAATCATGCGCTGCGAAATGATCCAGTTGGCCAGGTGCTCGCCACCGGTTCTGAACCGGGCCAGCGAATAGGCGCAAATGGTGCCGAGAAACATTGCAATGACCGTGCTCGTGCCGGCGACGACCAGGCTGTTCCAGACCGTGGTGGCATCCCCGTCTCTGAACAATACCGTGTAGTTATCGAAATTGAGCTGGCCGGGAAACCACTTCGGCGGAAACGCGTAAATTTCCTCCGGCGTCTTGAAGGAGATCATGAACAGCCAGTAAATGGGAAATACGAACAGCAGTGTGATGAAGACTGCGGCGGCGAGCCGCGCGATCATCCGCATCCTGGCGCGCTGTTGCATCGTCATGAAGTCACCTCGCCAGCTCGACACGTTTGAGCGCCAGCATCACCACGACCGAGAGCAGGATGATGACCAGGAAAGCGACCGCTGCCGTGTAGCTGGTCTCGAACTGCTGGAAACCCTTGACGTAGGTAAAAATGGAAATGGTTTCCGTCATGGTGCCCGGCCCGCCCTTGGTCAGCGCCCACACGATATCGAACAGCCGGAACAGATCAAGACCCCGGATCAGGATCGCAATCGCCATGACCGGCCAGATAGCCGGCAGCACGATGCGGAAGAACGTCCGCCACCAGCTTGCCCCATCGATCGAGGCCGCCTCCAGTTGCGATTTGTCGACATTGGCCAGGGCGGCAAGCAGCAACAGGAACATGAAAGGCGTCCATTGCCAGACTTCCGCCGCAATGATCGCGGGGTACACCAGGCTCGGATTGATGGTCCACAGAATCGCCGCGTCGTCGCCGGTAAACCAGCCAAGGATCTGGTTGATCGGTCCGAAGCGATGATCGAACAACAGCGCCCAGGTTGCGCCGGCGACAATCGGGGATACGACCACCGGCAGGACCAGCAGCGCGATGAAAATCTGCCGGCCGGGAAGCTTCTCCAGGAACAACTGTGCCATCGCCAGGCCGAAGAGCAATTCAAGCGGCAGGGCGATGGCCGTGAAAATAACGGTATGCAGCAACGCCTGCCACATGCGCGTGTCATCCAGCAGCTGCGCATAATTGCGCCCGCCGACGAAGTCGGTGCTCGTGTCGGTCATGGTGATCCCCTGGAAGCTCACCATGAGCAGGTACACCAGCGGAAATATGCCGATCAGGAGCAGCACGAATATTGCCGGCGCTACCAGCAGGTACTTGAAATTGCGGTCCGCGAACCCGGCGTATGCGACTTGCGAGTGTGGAGCCACCGAAGCTTCCATGAATAGGCAGCCAATAAAAAAGGGGCGCCGCGTTTCCGGCGCCCCTACCTTTGTGTTCTGCTGCGGACGCTCACGCCAGGGTTATCCGGCGCGCGGCGTCGATCACTGCTGCTTACTTCGGGTAGGCGCCGGATTTTGCAGCCCAGGCGTTATAGACCGCCTTCTGCTTTTCGAGCCCCACCTGCTTGGTAATGCCGTCCCAGTCCGCCGCCACTTTGTCGAGAATGGCTTTCGGATCGTCGCCGGCCCACAGTTTGCTGATGCCTTGACGCAGCGCCTCTTCGTACTTGTCCGTCTGGATCAGCGACAAATCGAGCAAGCCGGTTTGCGCGCCTTCCTTGAGTGCGGCCAGGTAGTTCTTGGCATCCGGCCACAGTTTCAAGTAACCGGGATTGCTGAAATGCGAGTCGCGGAACGGATCGCGCAGCGCGTAGGGCAACTGCACGCGCTTGTTGCTGATCTCCTCGCTGTTAAGCCATTGGATGAACAGATACGCGGCTTCCTTCTGTTTGCTGGTGGATGCTACCGACAGAGCAAAGCCTGCCGCCAGTTCTGGATGACCGCCCGGGGGCAGGGCGTAACCAACTTTGCCGGCGATGGTCGATTTCGGCACCCAGGACAGCGCTTTTTCGTTGGCGAGATAACCTGCGGCGAACCGGCCATACGGCGGCCAGGAAATCGTCATCGCGCTTTCGCCTTTCAGGAACGTCGCCAGGTTCTCCACGAAACCGAATTTTTCGACGCCCGGCGGCATGAAGCGGTTTTCCTTGCGCATATCGGTCAGCACCTGGACACCGATAGGGCTGTTTACCGTCGCCTTCATGTTGGCATCGAAGAACTTGCCGCCTTCGACGCGGAAGCGCTCCTGAAACATGAACATGGTGTACGGCGGCTCGCGGAAGAACGCAGCGCCGTAGGTGCCGTCCTTTTTCAGTGCATCGGTCAGGAAGCTGCCGATTTCGTCGAACTGTTTCCAGGTTTTCGGCGGCGCCAGGTCGTAGTTGTATTTCGCCTTGAACGCTTTCTTCAGGTCCGCGCGCGCGAAAATATCCTTGCGGTAATAGAACAAAAAGACATCGCCGTCATCGGGGAAACCATAGATCTTGCCGTTGACGGTCATCTGGTTGTCGCGATAAGTCGGCGCGATTTTTTGCAGTTCCGCGCGGAATCCGTATTTGTCCACATACGGATCGAGTACTTCCAATGCGCCGGCCTGCACCAGGTCGGGCATCCAGGCGGGGATCACATTCAGCGCGTCATATGCGCCCGTGCCCGCACGAAACTCCTGCATGATCTTGGTGAACATTTCCGCGGTCGGAACTTCGATGACCTTGACCTTGCAACCCGTTTCCTTCTCCCACAATGGTCCGGAGAACTGCGTCGGGTCGAGTGACTGCAAGCCGGCTTCCCAGACGATCGTAATGGTCTTGCCGCTGCAGATTTTCTTCGCAGCGTCGACGGCGGTCTTGGCGGCGCTTTGCGCGCTGGCGATGCCCGTCCCGGCCAAGGCCGCGGTCGTGAACATCGTCAACAGCAAATTCCTGAGCAGACCTGGCCGGCGAAGGACGGGTGCGTGATCCTTCATGATGCCTCCTCTGATTTCGTTGTAAGTTTTTGATTGCTGGCTATTTCGGCGCGCAATGCGTAAAGCGCACCGATTATGTTGAAGCGCGGCCCGGAGTGTCAAGCGCCCTCGGGAATTCCGGGAAATTGCGGCGAAGCAACATGGAAAAACGAGGGATGCATCCATGCCATTCCGAAGGGCGCGCAGCGAAAGCGGATGCGTCGCGGCGTTCGATTTGTGGTGCAATTCGATTCTGAAAACAACAGCCCGGAGGAAACTCTTGAACGCCCCCACACTGCAGGCCGCGACCTTGCTGCTCGATCAGCGACTGTCGTTGCAACCGATCACCGATCTGCCGCGGTCGGTGCGGCCACAGACGGAAAGTGAAGGCTACGCTTTGCAGCGTGTCCTCAATGGCTTGTTGACGGTTGCCGGAATGGGCAAGGCGGTTGGGCACAAGATTGGCTGTACAACGCCGGTCATGCAGGCCTTCCTGGGCATTCCCAATCCTTGCGCCGGAGCGATATTCGAGAAGGCCGTGCTCTACGGCACCGGACGGGTGCCGCATTCGGGCTTCGTACGGCTCGGCATGGAGTGCGAAATCGCCGTGGAACTGGCCCGCGATCTTGCGCCGGCCGGCGCGCGAGTGACCCGCGAGGCGGCTGGCGAGGCCGTTGGCGCGGTCATGGCATGCATCGAACTGGTCGACGAGCGTTACGAGAATTTCCGTACGCTTGGCGTGCCGACGCTCATTGCCGATGATTTTTTCGACGCCGGCTGCGTCCTGGGCGTGCCGGTGCGCGACTGGCGCAAGCTCGATCTGGCCAAGCTCACCGGGGCAGCGTACATCAATGGTGTCGAAGTCGGGCGTGGCACAGGCGCACTGATCATGGGGCATCCCCTGGAGGCGCTGGCCTGGCTCGCCAATACGCGCGCAAAGCACGGCCTGGAAACGCTCAAGGCCGGCGAATTCGTCACCCTCGGCAGTGTGGTAGAGACGAAGTGGCTGGATGCCGGAGACGAGGTCAGGGTCGAAATCGAAGCGTTGGGAGAGCTGACGCTTTCGGTCGATCCGTGAGAAAGCTTTCGTCCCACAGTTGCGCCA
This sequence comes from uncultured bacterium, assembly GCA_965233135.1. GTDB lineage: Bacteria > Pseudomonadota > Gammaproteobacteria > Burkholderiales > JACQAP01 > JACQAP01. The sequence continues at coordinate 64,932 of CBDDRM010000010.1, forward strand.
ATCCTCGCGCAAAGACCGAGGCACGCTCGTACCTTTGCGTACCGCATAACGCAGCATGCAGCAGGTACACCGGCTGCCCGTCATGCTCGATCCTTTAGTCGACCTGTCGAACGTGCGCTTCTCCTGGACCGAGGCCGCACCTCTCGTCATTGACATCGAAAGTCTGCGTGTCGCGCAACAGGAGCGCATCTTGTTGCGCGGGCCCAGCGGCAGCGGCAAATCCACATTGCTGGGACTGCTGGCGGGCGTGCTGACGCCGCGCCAAGGCAGCGTGAACGTCCTCGGACAAGACCTGGCACGGCTCGGCCGTGCGGCGCGCGATCGCTTTCGCGCCGATCATGTCGGAGTCATTTTCCAGATGTTCAATCTCATTCCCTATCTTTCGGTCGTTGAAAACGTCTGCCTGCCCTGCGGCTTTTCCGAACGGCGCAAAGCGCGCGCCATGCGCAACGGCAAGAGCCTCGCGGACGAGGCGCTCAGGCTGCTCGGCCATCTCGATATGTCGCACGCGGGGGTGCTGCATCGACCGGTTTCGGCCCTGAGCGTGGGCCAACAGCAGCGCGTGGCGGCAGCCCGGGCGTTGATCGGCGCACCGGAACTGCTGATCGCCGATGAGCCCACCTCATCACTGGATGCTGAAAGGCGCGATGCGTTTCTGGAGCTGCTGTTTCGCGAATGCGCACAAGAACGGATCACGCTTGTTTTCGTCAGCCACGATGCCGCGCTCGCCGCGCAGTTCGATCGCGAGATCTCGTTTACCGAAATCAACCGCGCAGCCGAAGCCGGGGCTGCGCTGGCATGAGCAACACCGTGGTTCTGGCACTTGCCATCAAGAGCTTGCGCAATCGCAAGTTCAGTGCAGCACTTACCGTGTTGTCGATCGCGCTCGCGGTGTCGATGTTATTGGGCGTGGAACGCGTCCGGCATGAATCGCGCGAAAGCTTTGCCGCTACGATATCCGGCACGGACCTGGTGGTCGGTGCGCGCAGCAGCCCGGTGCACTTGCTGCTATCGGCGGTATTTCATATCGGTAATGCTTCCAATACCGTGCGCTGGGAAAGCTATCAGGAAATCGCCGGCCGCGCGGGCGTGGCGTGGACGATTCCGCTGTCCCTGGGGGACTCTCATCGTGGTTTCCGCGTGCTCGGCACGACGTCGGACTATTTCGAACACTTTCGTTATGCGCGTGACCGCGGCCTTGTCTTTGCGCAGGGCGGAGCGTTCGAACATGAACACGATCTGGTGCTTGGAGCCGAAGTCGCGCGTGTGCTGAACTACAAGCCAGGCGATTCGGTCGTCATCGCACACGGTGCCGGCGAGGTCAGCTTCTCCCTGCACGACCAGCATCCGTTCACGGTGGCCGGCGTTCTCGCGCGTACCGGGACGCCGGTGGATCGCACCCTGCACGTGTCCCTCGAAGGGCTCGACGCCGTGCACGACGATGGCGCCGAGGCGATGATGAGCGATCCGCTTGCTGCGATCATCGGTGAAGGGCGCCCCGAGGGCATGGGCATGCCGCCCGCGTCACGCGCGATCACCGCATTTCTGCTGGGGTTGCAGTCGCGCGCAGCCGCGCTCGGCTTCCAGCGCAGCGTCAACGAGTTTCGCGGGGAGCCTTTGACGGCCGTCTTGCCGGGATTGGCATTGCAGGAGCTGTGGCAGATCACCGCGGCGGTTGAGAAATCGTTGTTCGCTGTTTCGGCGCTGGTGGTGGCGGTCGGGCTGGCCGGCATGCTCGTCGCGCTGCTCACCAGCCTGAACGAGCGTCGTCGCGAGATGGCGGTATTGCGTGCGTTGGGGGCAAGCCCGGCGCATGTGTTCGCGCTGATTCTCGGCGAGTCGGGTTTCCTGACACTCCTTGGCATTGTGCTCGGCGTGGCGGCGGTTTACCTCGGGCTGATTGCGGGGCAGCCATGGCTCGAATCTCGCCTGGGCCTGTTCATTGCGGTAAGCTGGCCCTCTGCGTATGAAGTCGGGTTGCTGGTGCTGGTAGCAATCGCCGGCGTGGCGATCGGCCTGATCCCTGCCCACCGCTGTTACCGCAATTCGCTCGCGGACGGCATGACCATACGCGTCTGACTCAGCGAGAAACCATTGATAATCAAGCGACGCGCTTTGTTGATCGTGATCTGTGCACCGCTGGTGTCGACCATGCGGACGGGCGATGCGGCGGACGAGCCCCGTCTGATCATGTGGAAGGATTTGGTGCCGCCGCTGCCGGCCGAATACGTTTTCCCGAAACTCACCCGGCAGCAGGCCCTGCAGTTGAGCGACATCGCGGACGTGCGCGAGCGCAAGGAGCGTGGTGAGAAAGTGCCGCCCATCGAACTCGGCGACGAAGCCGCTGCCGCGCGCAGGCTGGAGCAGGAAGGAATCGATGTGGACGGTTTGTTGGCCAAGCGCAAGGCGCTCGCGCAGAGCAGCCGCCAGCGGGCGCGCTCGGTGAATACGCACCTCGACGGCCAGACGGTGCGCATGCCGGGCTATCTGTTGCCGCTTGAATTTTCCGGCAAGGACGTAACCGAATTCCTGCTGGTGCCTTTCGTCGGGGCATGTATCCATACGCCGCCACCGCCTCCGAACCAGATCGTCCACGTAAAAGCGGACAAGCCTGTTGCGAACGTGACGGTATTCGCGCCCATCTGGGTAACGGGCCGGTTGTCGATCACCGCGGCGACAAAATCGCTGAGCCTGGTGGATGGCGCGGCCGATATCGAAACCGGCTATTCACTGCGAGCGAGTCTGGTCGAACCTTACAAGCAATAGGATCGGGCGCGTTGCTTGAGCGCCGCGCAAACCGGTTACTGGAACGCGGGTAAGGCCGCGATGGCGCCGAGCTGCTGTCCGGCGATATGCTCGTGCGGCGCAGGTTTGTTCATCACCGTACGCATTTTCACGCCGGTGACGCCTTCCTCCCGCACATCGATGCGAACGGCCGCCACGCCCGTGAACTTCAGTTCAGCCGAGTACCAGATCGCCATCGTGCTGGTCTCGCCTTGCGTGCGCACAGTCGCTCCCATCAGCGTCGTCCCGATTTGCATCCACGGATTTTTCAGGGAGGCGAAGGAAGCCGTGATCATGGGCTGGCCATCCAGTTCGAGCGTGACGGTCGTGTTGTCGTCGGTGCCGCCTCGTTTCTCGACTGCCAGTGCGCGAAACCAGCCGGCGCCGACCACATGGAAATTGCGCGTCTCGCCCAATCGCGTTTCCCCCATGTCGCGCTCCAGTATCACGATTTCGCCGCGCAATATTTCTCCGCAAGCCATGACGACCGATGTGCAAGCCATCAGCACGACGAAGGCAGCACTGCGCGCCAGAGAATGGATGCCCTTGAGGTTATCTGCCATGGTCGGCAGTCTAGCATCCTGGGATACGGCACGCGAGAGACGGCTTGAAGCACATTTCCCCCAGCCGCATGATGTCGTAACCATGAAAAAACCGGCAGCCGCTTTCGCGACTGCCGGTTGCTGAACGTGACGGAACTGTTTTTGCGACGTATTAGTACAGCACTACCGGGTTGCCCGGCGATCCCGTGCCGCCGATAATGCGCAGCGGGGCCCAAATGAACGCGCCTTCCTTGATGCCGGCCTTGACCAGCGATTCGGTGTCGACGTTCTCCAGGTTCCAGATACCACGGCGCGTTTGCAGCTGGGTGTGGCAGGGAACGGCATATCCGTCCTCTTCACCCCCCGGCTGGGCGTCGTTCGCCGAGGTGTCTCCCATCGTCAAGGCGATATTCTTCGATGCCATCCATTGGCAGGCACTGATACCGAAGCCGGGTTCGCCTTGCGCAAACATCGCGCGAGCTTCTGCGCGCTGCTCGGAGGTCAGCGACTTATACCGAGCGTTGCCCCAGGTGTTTCCCTGTCCGGTATGCAACGCCACGCAGTCTCCAGCCTGCAGATCACTAATTCCTTGCGCTTTCATCATGCCCTGCATGTCGTCCGCCGTCACGATGCCGGCGTCGCCAGCCTTCTTCGGGATCGGCAGCATTTCAGCACTGGACGAAACCGCGCCTTTGGATTTCTTGTAAGCCACCGCGTCCAGCACGACCAGGCGGCAGACAAAGCCCAGTTCGCCGACGTGTTCGACACCCAGCGGGCCCATGCCCATTACCCGGCCGCCTGCGCCGCGCTCATACGCATCCCAGTTGATGACCCCGTTGTAGAACACCGGACCCTTGGAAGTGTTGACGCCAATGTGCCCGGGACCGTCGAACTGGGTCTGGATTTGACCGATTTCGGTCGTAACCAGCTCATCGTGATAGGTCAGGGCGTTTTTGCCGAACGGCCCGCCGGTCGGGGTACCGGGGATCGTCATTTGCCAGCCGCGCGGTCCGAAGGCCGGTGCTTCGCGATGGTAATACTTGCCAATGGTGATGGCCTTGAACTGCTTGACCGTCCCAAGGGCGCGCTTGATGTTGGCCGAGTTCTTGGTGTGGTTCGCACTGCCGGCACGATCGTCCTTGCCCCACTGGGACGGTGCCCAGCCCAGGGCCGCGTCGTCAGTCGGACCTTTCAATGCTTGTGCGGATGCCGTGCCCACGAAGCAAAGCGCTCCAACGGCTGCAGCGATGAGGGTAAGTTTATGCATTAGGAATCCTCCTCCTTATATCGGTTTTGCTTTTTGGATTGGACTACGCTGTTGTTGTCTGTCGGCATGCGTGAATGCATATGCCGTGCAACCCATTTACACTGACACACTCTAACCGACATTTCAACCCGTTAAAGCAGAGCCCCGGGCTCATGAGGGCGTGTTCTCGCTGCACTGCGATGCGCAATTGCATCGCAACCCCCTGCGGGAGCGCGTAATATTGCGTCTATTATGGTATGGAGGTTTTCCGGTGATTAACGAACAGGACGTCGCGGCCTACCGAGACGAAGGCTTTCTGGTCGTCGAAAACGTGCTCGATGGGGCGACGCTGGCCAGGATGCGCAAGGTCATTGCGGACCTTGTGGCCAAAGCCGCGGGCGTCAAAACGCATAACGACATTTACGATCTCGAGCCAACGCATACGCCCGAGCACCCGCGTGTGCGGCGCATCAAAACGCCCCATAAAGTCGATCCGTTTTTCATGGAAGTGGTGAAACAGCCGGTCATGGTTTCAATCCTGAAAAAATTGCTTGGCAAGGATATCCGGCTGCACGGCTCCAAACTCAACGTGAAGGCGCCCAAATACGGGTCACCGGTCGAGTGGCACCAGGACTGGGCGTTCTATCCGCATACCAACGATGACATCCTTGCCATCGGAGTGATGCTCGATGACGTGGAATTGGAGAATGGTCCACTGCTGGTGGTTCCGGGCTCGCATCGCATCGACAAGGTCTGGGACCACCATCTCGACGGCCGATTTTGCGGCGCCATGGATCCAACCAAAACGCCGGATCTGGATTTTTCGAAGGCGGTGCCCTGCGTGGGCAAAGCCGGATCCTGCTCGTTTCACCACGTGCGCCTGGTCCATGGCTCGGCGCAGAATACTTCGGAGCGTCCCCGGCAATTGTTGCTGTACGAATGCACGGCCGCCGATGCCTGGCCGCTGGTCAATTTCAAGGACCTGGACGAATTCAACAGCCGCATGATCTGCGGCGAACCGACGCTCGAGCCACGCACCGAGCGCGTGCCGATTCGCATGCCGTTGCCCCCGGCGCTGGCGCAGGGTTCGATCTACGAAAACCAGACCGCCCTGCGCAATCGTTTCTTCGAGGTCAAGGCAGCGACCTGAGAGTCCAGATCAGACCGACGGCGGGCAGCGTCCCGCCGTTTGTTTTTTGTGTGATGCGAGCCGCGCGCCTACATCGACACTCATGCAAACAAAACCATAACAACAGGGAGGAGCATCCATGGATGTCCGCGCAGCAGTCGCTCACAAGTCCGGCGCGCCACTGAGTCTGGAAACCGTGCAACTCGATGGACCGCGTCCCGGCGAGGTGCTGGTCGAGATCAAGGCGACCGGCATTTGTCACACCGATGAGTTCACACTGTCCGGTGCCGATCCTGAAGGCCTTTTTCCTTCGATTCTCGGCCATGAAGGCGCAGGCGTCGTAGTCGATGTCGGGCCCGGAGTGAAAAGTCTGAAAAAGGGCGATCACGTCATTCCGCTCTACGTGCCGGAATGCCGCGAGTGCGAATACTGCGTATCCCATAAAACCAACTTGTGCCAATCGATCCGGATAACCCAAGGCCAGGGCCTGATGCCGGATGGCACCAGCCGGTTTTCGCTGAAGGGCGAGAAACTGCACCATTACATGGGAACCTCGACGTTTGCGAATTTCACCGTCGTGCCGGAGATCTCGCTGGCGAAGATTCGCGAAGACGCGCCATTTGACAAGGTGTGCTATATCGGATGCGGCGTCACCACCGGCATCGGCGCGGTCATCAACACGGCCAAAGTCGAGCCGGGCGCCAACGTCGTGATCTTCGGTCTCGGCGGAATCGGGTTGAACGTCGTGCAAGGCGCGCGCATGGCGGGCGCCAACATGATCATCGGCGTGGACATCAATCCGAAACGACGCGCGCTTGCGGAGAAATTCGGCATGACGCATTTCGTGAACCCGAAAGACATGACCGAGAACGAGCTGGTTCCCTATCTGGTGAACCTCACCAAAGGCGGTGCGGACTACAGCTTCGAATGCATCGGCAATGTGAAACTCATGCGCCAGGCG
>CBDDRM010000011.1:0-11393 GCA_965233135.1 uncultured bacterium
CTGCCTCATATTGCCCAGAGGAGTTCAGCAGTGGCTTATGCGATCCAGTCCAAAGACAAGCCGGGCAGCAGCAGGCTTCGGGCCGATACTCGTGCCGTGCATCTGGAATATCTGACGGCCAATAAACATCTGCTGCTAGCGGCGGGCGCGTTGATCGAGGACGACGGCACCGGGGGCAATGGCGGTCTGCTGATCGTGGATACCGACGATCGCACGGAAGCCGAGCGCTTCATCAATAACGATCCCTTCACCAAGGCGGGTCTGTTCGAGAAAGTCACCGTCACGCGCTGGCGCAAGGCTTTCTTCGACAAGCAACGCCTGGTGTGAGAAACGCATTCAGAATCGGTGGCTCAAGCCCGCGGCAATCGACCAGTCGGCCGTGAGCTGCACGCCGTTGACGTCCTGATAAAGCGGCAGTTGCACGAACCCGTATAACCGCGTCTTGTCGCCGAGCGTCACGCTCAGTCCCGGCGCCAAATGCACGAACGTGCCGCCGGTGTCGTCCGGTTCGGCGTTGGCGCCACTGTCCCGGTTTTTCCAGAGCGTGTTGACCTGCAGTTCCAGCGCAACCGGGCCGACCCATGGGTAGCTCACGCCGAGATCCGCGCCGACCTGGTCTCCCGGCTCGTAGCCGTCGCGGGAACTCAAGGGAGCCTGGTAATTCACATCGGCGAACCAGGTTGCGCTGCCGACGAGGGGGGCGCTGACAAAGGCGCCCACGATTGCATCCGTCGTTCCGCTGCCCGGTTGCAGCGAGCGCTCGGCCTCGTCGTCGTGTTCGTTTGCCACGTCTATGTCGCCGGTGGGAAGCTTCACGCCGAATTGCAGGCCGAATGCGGCACCGCTGTCGGAGGAAGATAAACGATAGCGGCCTACTGCGCGTACATCGCCGATCCCGGTAAAGTTCCAGGCGTCGTGGAACTGCGTGCCCATATGGTTGTGGATGTGCTGGTGGCTGCGGTCCACGACCGGCAGATTAATGCCAAGCCCCCAACGCGGGCTGAAGGTATAGTCGAAACCGACGATGAGATTTCGGTTGATGGTGCGCACTTCATCGTGATGGGCGGGGATCTGGCCGACGCTCACTTTGTCGGTGCCGGCGCGCGGCTGATCCTGATCAATGAATTCGTAACGCAGGTCCAGGCGTCCGCCAGGTTGCGTCCACGCGCCCTGGGTGCTCCAGTTGGTGTTGAGCGAACAGAATGCCGAGCCGCAACCCGCATGTGCATTGAGGGCTAAGCCCAGCAGCCCGCTCGCCAGCAATACGCGAAAAAATGTCATTGAAAGCCTCCACTGGAAGGGCGCCATGCTAGGCACACCGCGGCATCTGCGGAATGCTCCTTACTCAGCGCTTGAGCGTGTTGGTGGGGTCGCGTTCAAGCAGGATGTCCTGCATGCGCGTTTCGATGGCGGGCTTGATGCGCTGATGCGGCAGGATGTAGAACTTGTCGGCGGCGATCGCCTCGAACACCAGATCGGCCACCTGTTCAGCGGAAATGCGGCCGGATTTCACTGCGTGGCGCAGTTGTTCCTCGCGCTGCAGGTCGGCGGCCGATTTCTCCTTGCTCTCGCGCAGCGTGGCAGGCCGGTTGCGTTCGGAGTCCGAAATGCCGGTGGGCACAAAGGCCGGGCACAGGACCGAAGCCCTGATCTTGGCGCCGAACTCGATCAGGTCGTGATGCAGGCACTCGGTCAACGTGACCACCGCGTGCTTGGAGACACAGTACATCGCCATGCCGGGCGGGGAGAGCAAGCCTGCCACCGAGGCGGTGTTCACCACGTGGCCCTCGACGTTTTGTTCCAGCATGCGCGGAATGAACGCGCGGATGCCGTGAATCACCCCCCACACGTTGACGCCCAGCGTCCATTCCCAGTCCTTGACGCTTTGCTCCCAGACGGTGCCGCCCGGCGCCACGCCAGCGTTGTTGCACAGGACATGCACGCCGCCGAAGGTCTTGAAGGCTTTGTCGGCGAGCGCATCGACGTCGCGGCCGCTGGAAACATCCGTACGAACCGCGATAACCTCGAAGCCCGAGTCCCTGAATTCCTTCTCGGTCCGGTTCAACGCTTCTTTTTCGATATCGGCCAGCACGACTTTCATGCCTTCGCGCGCGAATCGCAGCGCCATCGCACGACCGAGTCCGCTTGCGCCGCCAGTGACGACTGCGACGCGATCCTTGAAGACTTTCATGTTGAGAGGTGCCCGGTAATTGGCTGGCGCCGGATTCTAGCATGCGCTCGGTCGGCTGCTCTCGCGTGGCAGGTCTTGTGCGAGGGTGGTATTCTCGTCTCGACCTGAGGGGGAGACAAGGCAACATGCACGACGATTTCATCGGTACGATGCCCGTACCGGAGCGGCATCGCTTCGATGTCGCGCGCCTCGAGCGCTACCTGCGCGAACACGTCGCCGGTTTTTCAGGCACGCTCGAGGTCGAGCAATTCAAAGGCGGCCAATCCAATCCGACCTTCATGCTCAAGGCGGGCGGCAAACGCTATGTGCTTCGGCGCAAGCCGCCCGGCAAGCTGCTGCCTTCCGCGCACGCCGTGGACCGCGAATACCGCGTGATCACTGCGTTGCACGGCAATGGTTTTCCGGTTGCGAAGACCTACTGCCTCTGCGAAGACGATGCAATCATCGGTACCGCGTTCTACGTCATGGACTACGTAGCCGGGCGGGTTCTCTGGGAGCCGTCACTGCCGGACATGAGCCGGCAGGAACGCGGGGCCTATTTCGACGAACTCAATCGCGTGATCGCCGCACTGCATTCGGTGGATTACGCCAGGATCGGGCTCGCTGATTACGGCAAGCCCGGCAACTACATCGAGCGCCAGATCAACCGCTGGATCAAGCAGTATCGCGCCTCCGAGACCGAGCGCATCGAGGCGATGGAGCATCTGATCGACTGGTTGCCAAAGAATATTCCGGCAGGCGACGAGACGACCATCGTGCATGGCGATTACCGCATGGACAACGTCATGTTTCACCCTACGGAGCCGAAGATCCTGGCGGTGCTGGATTGGGAGTTGTCAACGCTCGGCCATCCGCTCGCCGACTTCGCTTATCACTGCATGACATGGCGCCTGACCCCGGGGCAGTTCCGCGGCATGATGGGAGTCGATTTCAAGGGGCTGGGCATTCCCAGGGAGCAGGAATACGTCGAGGCCTATTGCCGGCGTACCGGTCGCGACCATATTCCGAACTGGGATTTCTACATGGCGTACAACATGTTCCGCCTGGCCGGCATTCTGCAGGGGATCATGGGGCGAGTGAACGACGGAACGGCAGCCAGCGCTCACGCACTGGAGCAAGGCAAGCGCGCGCGCCCCATAGCTGAGGCCGGCTGGCAGCAGGTCGAAAAAATCCTGAAGGGCAGCTAGCCACGAAAGGCGACCGCGTTATTGCCTCATGGACCGCGCGTCGCTAATGGCCACGGATCGCTAAGGACCAGCTGATAAATTTCGCAGACAGCCGTTTTTTCTCTATTTCGCCCTCTCAGTAGCAAATGAAGTGCTCGAGCTGCCAGGCTTGTTAAACTGAAAAGATCTTCTGTGTGATCTCTGTGCCCTCAGTGGCAAGGAAAGGGTTTGAATGAAAGCCGTACTGTGCAAGGAATGGGGTCTGCCGGGAAAACTGGTCCTCGAGGATATCCCCTCGCCGAAGCCCACGAAGGGACAAATCGTGGTGAGCGTAAAAGCCTGCGGCGTGAACTTTCCGGATACGCTGATCATCCAGGGCAAATATCAATACAAGCCCGAGATGCCATTCTCGCCTGGCGGCGAAGTCGCCGGCGTGGTCAAGGAAGTCGGCGAGGGGGTCACGCGCGTCAAACCGGGCGACCGGGTCATCGCTTTCAACACCTGGGGCGGCTTTGCTGAAGAAATGGTGGTGGATGCCGATCGCACGATCCCTATGCCGGCCACCATGGATTTTGTCCCGGCGGCGGCGTTTGTGCTGACTTATGGCACCTCCTACCACGCGCTGAAGGACAGGGCCGAGATCAAGGCCGGCGAAACCATGCTGGTGCTGGGTGCGGCCGGTGGCGTCGGATTGGCGGCCATCCAGATCGGCAAGGCGATGGGCGCGCGCGTAATCGCTGCCGCTTCGAGTGACGAGAAACTCAAGGTGTGCCGGGACAATGGCGCCGACGACGTAATCAATTACGGTTCCGAAGACCTGCGCGCGCGCGTCAAGGCCATCACGGCAGGCAAGGGGCTGGACGTGGTTTACGATCCGGTCGGCGGCCCGTACTCCGAACCGGCGCTGCGCGATATGGCGTGGAAGGGACGCTTCCTGGTCATCGGCTTCGCCGCGGGAGATATTCCGAAGGTGCCGCTGAACCTGATGCTGCTCAAGGGATGCTCGATCGTCGGCGTGTTCTGGGGCGCATTCACGAAGAACGAGCCCGAGCGCAACCGCGAGAACAACTGGGAACTCATGGCCATGTATGCGGCTGGAAAAGTCAAACCCCATATCCATGCGACTTTTCCGCTGGAGCGAGCCGCGGAGGCGCTCAACGAGGTGTTGAACAAGCGGGTGTCGGGCAAGGTCGTGCTCACGACATAGCAGACACCTTCGATTTCTAGAGGAGCAGTTGCCATGATGATGCTGTACGAGCACCCGCTTTCCGCCTACGCGATGAAAGTGAAGATCGCGCTGAACGAGAAAGGCGTGGAATACCGCACGGCCGTGCCGGAGGGAATGGGCAAGGGCAAGGCAGGCGGCGAGTTCGTCTCGGCGAATCCGCGTGCGGAAGTGCCCACGTTGATCGACGGCGATGTCGCGATTTTCGATTCCACCATCATGCTGGAATACCTCGAGGACAAATGGCCGAAACCGGCCCTGTTGCCGCACTCGCCGGCGGATCGGGCGCGAGTGCGCATGATCGAGGACGTCATGGATACGCAATACGAACCGAATAACTGGGGGACTTTCGAAGTGCTGCGCTACCGACGCGCAAGTGGCCCGCTCGCGGAGAAGCTGCTGGCCTACGGAAAACGCAACATCGAGCAATTGCAGCGCTGGCTCGACAAACAGCTTGGCACACGCCCCTGGTTCAACGGCGGCGCGTTCGGCTGGGGCGATTTGTCGGTGATACCTTATCTGAATCGTTCCGCGGGCTATGGCTATCTGCCAGAAAAAGGCAGCCGGCTCGCCGACTGGTTCGCACGCGCAAATCAGCGAGAGACGGTGGCCAAGGTGCGCACGCAAATGCAATCGGCGCTCGATGCGATGCCCGATCTGGGCGAACTGTTGCGCAAGGGCGAAGTCGTACGCCAATACCGCGATCATCGCCTCGAGTGGATGATCGGCGCGGGCGGTCTGCCGGTCGTTGCCGAAGGAATCGAGCAAGGCACGATTCGCTTCAGCCGCATTCCCGCGTAACCGGAGCAAAGGACGCGCAAGCCATGGAACCTGTCATCATCGATGCGGTGCGCACGCCGTTTGGACGGCGTGGCGGTGCGCTGCGCGAGCAGCGTCCCGACAGCCTGCTCGCGCACGCGATCGACGGCTTGCTCGATCGTAGCGGCGTGGACCCGGCGCGTGTTGGCGACGTCATCGATGGCACGGTGACGCTGGCGGGCGAGCAGGGTGCGAATCCGGCGCGCCTTGCGGTGTTGCTCTCGCGTCTGCCGGCCACGGTGCCGGGCGTATCGCTTAACCGCATGTGTGGCTCGAGTCAGCAGGCCGTCCATTTCGCAGCGCAAGCGGTTGCTGCCGGGGATATGGACTATGTGATCGGCTGCGGCGTGGAAAGCATGAGCCGCGTGCCCATGTTTCTGGACTTGTCGCTCGGCCAGCCAAATCAGGGCTTCGAACGACTCAACCCGGCGCTGTTCGAGCGCAATGAACTCATTCATCAGGGGGAGAGCGCGGAGCGCATTGCGCAGAAATGGCACTTATCGCGTGAGGCGCTGGATGACTTTGCGCGCGAAAGCCATCGGCGGGCCGCCGACGCCCAGTCAAAGTCGCTGAACCGAGAGTTGCTGCCGGTCGGCGGCGTGTCCCCGGAAGGCCAGCCGATGGTGCTTGCGCGCGATGAAGGCGTGCGCGCCGCGGTCGATGAAGCCAAGATGCGCTCGCTAAAACCCGCGTTCCGGCCCGAAGGCAAGGGTGTCATCACGGCCGCGAATTCAAGCCAGATTTCAGACGGCGCTTCGGCGTTGCTGATTGCAAACAACGCGGCTGCGAAGGCGGACGGACTGACGCCCCGGGCTCGCTTTCGCGCAAGGGTCGTGGTCGGGGATGACCCGACGATGCAATTGACGGGCGTCATTCCGGCAACGCGCCTGGCGCTTGAGCGTGCCGGCATAGGCATTGGCGATCTTGACTGGATCGAGATCAACGAAGCCTTCGCGGCCGTAGTGCTGTCGTGGGCGCGCGAACTGAAACCGGACATGCACAAAGTCAATCCATGGGGCGGTGCGATCGCTCACGGTCATCCCCTTGGCGCCACCGGCGGCGGCCTGATGGCCAAAATGCTCACCGGCCTGGAAGCCACAGGCGGAACGCTGGGCCTGCAGGTCATGTGCATAGGCCACGGTCAGGCCACCGCCACCATCATCGAGAGACTCTGACAGCACTCATCGGGTCGCGGGCGCAACGTGAGGCCGGAGCGTGTGTTTTCGCTTCGCGGCTGTTCAATATTGATAATCGTTCCCATTCACAATAAACTGTTTCGGGACATCCGGCCGCTCGGCCCGCCGAAAAGGGGAGCACGTAGCGCCGGGCCAGCGTGAGGATTGCATGTCGGCACAGGATGATTGGGTCAGGTTTATCGCAGCACCGGTTGCCGTGTTTGCGTCGGTCCCGGCGCAGGCGGCCCAGTACATGGCGCTCGAGCAGGCGCAGAAGCTCATGTACGGCCCGGGGGCGCAGTTCGTGCGTCAGGATCTGCGCCTCGAAAAATCCATCGTCAAGGAAATCGAGAAGATTTCCGGAGTGAAGGTGCGCGTCGCCGAGGTTCCCTTGTGGGAGGTCACTGAGAACGGCCGGCTCAGCGGCTACTTCATCGTCGATGAAGTGATTGGCAAGCACGAATTGATCACCTACGCAATCGCGCTCGACACCGACGGCAAGGTCAAGCAGATCGAGATTCTGGAATATCGCGAGAACTATGGTTCGCAGATACGCTATCCGCAATGGAAGTCGCAGTTCGTCGGCAAGACTTCCGCGGACCCGCTCACGCTGGAGACGGACATACAGAATATTTCCGGCGCCACGTTGTCCTGCCGGCATGTGACCGAAGGCGTGAAGCGCATTCTTGCCACCTATGAGCGCGTCCTGCGTAAGAGTTAGAAGAGCGCGCCCGCTGTTGGGCACCCTGGTCGAGATGGCGCTCGAGGGCGCGCATGAATCGATCCTGCATAAGGCCGCGGACGTCGCCTTCGACGCCGTGGAGCGCGTGCATCGTCTGATGAGTTTTCATTCCGAAACGAGCGATGTCACGCGCGTTAACCGGCACGCCCATCGGGCGCCGGTCGCCGTGGCGCCGGATACCTGGAAGGTGATCGACCTGGCGGGCAACGTGTCGCGCGCGACCGATGGTGTATTCGATATCACCGTCGGGCGCCAGATGATGGAGCATAACGCGCTGCCGCGAATGACCCCCGTGTTGCTGGATCGGGCCGCCTCGTTTCGCGACGTCGAATTGTTGCCGGGCAATCTTGTTTTTTTCAAGCGAGCGCTCGCGATCGATCTGGGCGGCATCGCCAAAGGCTACGCCATCGATTGCGCTGTCGATGCACTGCGTGCGCACGACGGCATTGCGGGCACGGTCAATGCCGGCGGTGATCTGCGCGTATTCGGCCGGCATGAGTTTTCTGTGCAGATCCGTCAGCCCGGGCGTCCGTCGACCATCGGCGCCACCGCAACCTTGCACGAGGCTGCCCTGGCGACCTCAGCGCGCTATCCATCTTCCTGTGGCCTGTCAGTCTCCGGCGTGATGATCCATCCCGTCACTGCGACCCTGCCGCGAGGGTTGCGCTCGGCATCGGTTCGCGCGGCGACTTGTGCCCTCGCCGATGCGCTCGCGAAGGCGGTTTATTTCATGGGCGAGAATGCCGGCACGGCGCTGGCGCGTTTCGGCGTCAGCGGTTTCGTGCTGGCTAAAGGCGGCCTGACGCTCATCGGGAAGCCAGCATGAGTTCCCCCGCGATGCGCCTTGGCAAATGGCATCAGGCCTATTTATATGTGTCCGGAACGCTGCTCGTGATATCCGGCGCGCTGTGGCTGTTGTTTCACTATTTCGTGCGCATGCCGGGCCAGTTTGGCGATATGCCGCATCCGTTGGAACCCGTGTGGCTGACCCTTCATGGGCTGTGCGCGGCGGTTTTCCTGATCGGGTTCGGCAGCGTGATGCCGGGACATGTGCGCCGCGCGTGGGTCGCCAGGCGTAATCGCTGGTCCGGCACGTTTTTCTTTGCCCTGCTGGCACTTTTGATCGCGAGCGGCTATGGCCTGTATTACATCGGCGACGACGTCGCGCGGGCATTCGTGTCCGCAGCGCATTGGGTCGTGGGACTGGCCATCCCGGTGATGATGGGTTGGCATATCTGGCTGGGACGCGCATCGCGCAAGCACAAGCACCCGCTTTACGAGGCGAAGCCCAACGCACTTTCCGAATCAGAACAGGCGCTTCGCCTCATCCACAAACCCTGAACGGCGCAAGGCATCTTGCTGCGCCACACGATTTCTCGATTGGCGCCGGGCGACCGGTGAACCTATCATAGCCGTTCACATTCCGATTCCAGACCATGGCCGATCACAACGAAAAGCGCGGCATCCGTCGCAACCTCACCAATTACGGCGACCCGGAGTTTGCAGCCTACCTGCGGCGCTCCTTCGCGCGCTCGATGGGATACTCCAAGGATATGCTGGAGCGCCCGATCGTCGGTATCGCCCAATCGGCCAGCGGGTTCAACAACTGCCACCGGTACGTGCCTGAACTCGTGGAGGCTGTCAAACGCGGCGTACTGCGCTCCGGTGGCCTGCCCGTGGATTTTCCGACGATCTCGCTGGGTGAAGTCTTCCTGAGCCCCACCAGCCTGATGTTCCGCAATCTCATGGCCATCGATGTCGAGGAAATGGTGCGCGCGCAGCCCATGGATGCGGTGGTGCTGATCGGCGGTTGCGACAAGACCGTGCCTGCGCAGTTGATGGGCGCGATCTCGGCAGATGTACCAGCGATCCAGCTCGTGACGGGCCCGATGATGGCGATGCCTTTTCGCGGTGAACGTTTGGGTGCGTGCACCGATTGCAGACGCTTCTGGGGAAAATATCGCGCAGGCGAAGTCGGCGACGCCGGGATCGATGAGATCGAAGGCAATCTGGCGACCACTGCGGGCACTTGCGCCGTCATGGGCACGGCCAGCACCATGGCGTGTGTTGCCGAGGCGCTCGGCATGAGTTTGCCTGATACCGCGTCGATTCCCGCGGTGCACGCGGATCGAATTCGCGCGGCGGAGGCAACCGGCGTTCGCGCATTTCAGATGATCAAGAGCGGCGGTCCACGGCCCTCCGCAGTCGTCACCGAGAAATCCGTCGAGAACGCGCTGCGGGTGCTGCTGGCCATCGGCGGCTCGACCAATGCAATCATCCATCTGACCGCGATCGCGGGGCGCGCGGGCATCCGCGTTTCGCTGCAACAGCTCAATCGCCTTTCGGACGAAACGCCGGTGCTGATCGACCTCAAACCCACCGGCAGCCACTACATGCAGGATTTTCACTCGGCTGGCGGCATGAGCGCGCTGCTTGCCGAGTTGAAGGATCTAATGCATCTAGAATGCATGACCGTGACCGGTCAAACGCTCGGAGAGCGGCTGGCGCAACCCGTCTCCTTCGTGGATCGCGGCGTCATCCGTACGCGAAGCGAGCCGGTCTCCCCCGTCGGCGGGCTGGTCGCCCTGTTCGGCAGCCTCGCGCCGGGTGGCGCCATTCTCAAGCGTGCCGCCGCTGATGAAAGTTTGTTCGAACGCGAGGGCAGGGCGATCGTATTCGAATCGCTGGAAGATCTTTCCGCGCGGATCGACTCGCCCGAGCTCGACGTCACCAAGGAAGATTTCCTGGTGTTGAAAAACGCTGGACCGCGCAGCGCTTCGGGCATGCCGGAAGCAGGTTATCTGCCCATTCCGAAGAAGCTCGCGCAGAGGGGACTCAAGGATATGGTCCGCTTGTCCGACGCCCGCATGAGCGGCACGGCGTTCGGCACCGTGATCCTGCATATCACCCCCGACGCCGCATCTGGCGGCCCCCTGGCGCTGATCAGAAATGGCGATCGCATCCGGCTGTCGGTCAAGGGCCGGGCTCTCGACTTGCTGGTGAGCGATGAGGAAATGGCAAGACGGCGCGAGGGATTCAAGCTGCCGCCGCTGCCGCCACGGGGCTACGCCCGGCTGTACAACGAGCACATCCTGCAAGCCGATGGCGGTTGCGACTTCGACTTCCTGCGCGGCTAACGTTTCAGCAGCAGCTTGAGCGCGGCGTCCTCGGGGACCGCGGGACTGATCAGAAAGCCCTGGACCTGGTTGCACCCGAGCTCGCGCAATAAGTCGCACTGAGCGCGCGTCTCGACGCCTTCGGCAATGGTTTTCAATCCAAGCGCCTTGGCCATTGAGATGATGGCAGAGGCGATTTCAACGTCATCCTGGCCATCGGTGATGGTTTTGACGAAAGAGCGGTCAATCTTCAGCGCATCGATTGGCAGTCGCGCGAGATAGCTCAGCGAGGAATAGCCCGTGCCGAAATCGTCCATCGCGATTTTCGCGCCGGCGTTGCGCAATTCGTGCAGGATTTCGGAGCTGTGCTCGATATTCTGCATCACCATGCTTTCCGTGATCTCGATATCGAGCCGCGTGTCCGGTCCGGAGTCGAGCAGCAAGCGGCGCACAAAATCTGCAAAGTCGCGTTGCCGCAACTGTATCGACGAAACATTCACGGCAATCGGCTTGGCGGCAAGCCTGGCATGGCGCCAAGCCTGGAATACGCGCGCAGCCTCCACCATCGCCCATTTGCCGACGTCCAGGATCATGCCGGTTTCCTCGAGGATGGGAATGAAACGCGCCGGAGGCACCAGGCCGCTGTCCGGATCGTTCCAGCGGATGAGCGCCTCGAAACCTTCGATGGCGCCGCTTTCCAGGCTGATCTTGGGCTGGTAATGCAGCACGAACTGCTGTTCCTCCAGGGCGCGTCTCAGCCTGTTCTCCAGGGCCAGACGCTCGGCCACATTGGCGTTGAGCTTCGGGGTGTAATAGACCGCGGGTTCACCGGCTTCTTTCGCTCGCGCCAGCGCGGCTTCCGCGTTGTGCATGATCGTCTCGGGGTCGCGTCCGTCATCGGGAAAAATCGTCACGCCGTAACGTGCCGACACCCTCAGGTCACGACCGTCGATCATGAA
>CBDDRM010000012.1:0-12052 GCA_965233135.1 uncultured bacterium
CGTCGCCGATCTTGCTGCGCAGATCGGACTTCTGCAGCACGTTGCTGATTTTCCATCGCCAGCTGATAAAAGGAAATTTGTCTGGATCGACCTTGAGCGGGTGCGTGAGGCTCGCCATGGCTGCTTGCGCGTGCGCGCGCAGCACCACTGCGCCACCGTCGGCGACAAGCGCATACTGCGTGGCACGCTCGACGCCCGGAATCTCTGTGAGACGCCACGGCGCGGGTAGCGGCGCGCCGGGTGACGCAGCAGAGAAGGGCGCAAACGAGAGAGCGTTTTCGTCAGCTGCTGCGCCGCAGGCAAACAGGAGTCCGAGCGCCATGACTGCGGTGCAGCCGCCGGCAACAAAAAGCCCCGCAAGGGGCGGGGCTTCGTTTGGACTTGCTATGGACGGCTCCAGGATCAGAGCAGCGCCTTGGCCGCCTTCATGGCCGCCGCCATGTCGGGCAGTTCGGTGACTTCAGGCACGATCTGCAGATAGCGCACGATGTTGTCCTTGTCCGTAACGATCACGGCGCGGGCCAGCAGGTGCAGCGGGTCGATGAGCAGGCCGTTGTTCAGACCAAAGGATCCCGTCTTGTAGTCCGAATAAAACGTGACGTTCTTGATCTTGGCCTCCTTGGCGAAACGTTGCTGCGCGAAGGGCAGGTCCATGCTGATGGTCACCATTTCCACCTGTTCGGCGAGCTTGCGATCTTTCTCGCTCAACTGATGGGTTTGCGCTTCGCACGTTGGCGTATCGACGGAAGGCACAACGCTGATGATGCGTACTTTGCCATTGCCTTGGGCGATGTCCACGGCGCCCAGATTGCCGCCCGTGACCATTGCGGAAGGAAGCGGTTCGCCCACCTTGATGGCCTGGCCGCGCAGTGGCAGCGGACTTCCCTTCATGGCCACGCTGTTGCCCTCGCCGGCCTGATTGCTGCCTTTATTGACTTTGATGCCCTGTACTTCCTCGCCGGCCGCGAGCGCGACCTGCGAGCCCAGCCCCAGCAGACCGGCCAGTAGCGCCGACGTCATGATTGTTCTGAACATATGCAGTTCCTCCAGATTAGATTTTCCCCTATGCAGCCGGACAATTGTCGGCCAGTCTGCGGCACTTCGCCACCGGAATGTCTGCTTTGTTGCTCGTGATAATCATGATTCCGAGGGTCCACGTACACCACCGTGCTAAGCCGCCGACCAGGCAACGGGCAGCCAGCGCAGATCGCCGGGCTCGTCGATATCGCGCAGCTCGGAATGGTTTTGCAGGGTCCAGCCCAGGCGCGCGATGCGGGCGCGCGTCTGATCGGCAACCCGATCGGTGCTCCAGTCGATGTTCTCGAACAACGATGCGTGAAAATGATTCAGGCCCAACAATACGTAGCCGCCGTCGACCGTGGGGATCAAGGTGGCTTCGACGTGCTGCAGGGCGTCCGCCGCGCGACGCAGCTGAGACGCATCGAGACCCGGGCAATCGGTTCCGATCAGCAGCACGGCGTCGCCCTCGGCGGTCACGCGCCGCGCCACGCGCGCCATGCGCGATCCCAGATCGCCTTCCCCCTGATCCGATATCCCGACCCCGTCCGGAATATTGACGCCTTGCCACTCGACGGCTCCGGGTGCCGGCGTGACACAAAGTTCCACCGCTCCCACCTGCGCCGCAATGGCCTGCGTGAGCGTGTGCTCCAGCATGCGCTGGGCAAGCTCGGCCGCGCCTTGCTCGCCCAGACTGGGAATCAGACGTGTTTTGGCCCGTCCCGGCAGCGGCGCCTTGGCGAATATCACCACGCGGCAGCGTTTCATCGATAAGCCCTGGCCAGTTGTCGCACCGGCACGCCCCGCCAGTAATCCCAGCGAAGGCGCCACATCAGCAGGATCGTGCGCCATACGCCATGCGTTTCCCAACGGCGACCGGATGTGGTGGCGCGGTGCGCGATGCATGCCGGCCGCGACAGCTTCAGCAGCCGTTTCGACAGCTCGACATCTTCCATCAGGGGTTGGTCGGGAAAGCCCCCGACCACTTCGAACGCCGCGCGCGCCGCGAACATCGCCTGATCGCCCGTGGCGATGCCGGTCAGCCGGGACCGCAGGTTCATCATGCGACTCACGATGCGCAGCATGAAAGGGCGCCCGCTGATGCGCACATCGAAACGACCCCACACATGATCGCCGTCCGCGAGCGCGCGTGCGATCTGGTCTTCCGCCTGGGCGGGCAGCCGGGTGTCGGCATGCAGGAACAGCAGCGTATCGCCGCTTGCCTGGGCTGCAGCCGCATTCATCTGCCGGGCCCGGCCGCGCGGGCTGCGCACGACCTTGAAGCCTGCGCGTTCGGCGAGGTCGGCCGAACCGTCTTC
Source organism: uncultured bacterium (assembly GCA_965233135.1). Lineage (GTDB taxonomy): Bacteria > Pseudomonadota > Gammaproteobacteria > Burkholderiales > JACQAP01 > JACQAP01. Next base: position 2,337 of record CBDDRM010000012.1, read on the forward strand.
ACTGCCCCCATCGGCGAACAGGACTTCGGCGCCGCGCCGCGCGAGGTGCGACAAGTGTTCGATCAGCGCAGGAAGCTGCGGCGCCTCGTTCAGCACCGGAACGATGACGGACAATTTCATTGCTGACGCGCCCTGGCGTTCAGGCGCCAATCGTAATCGAGAAAATCGATATCGATCGCGCCGGCCTTGAGGCGGATTGCGGCGCCTTCATCCAGGTCCAGCGCCTTGCGATACAGCGCGAGAAATTCAGGCAGGGTATGCGCGCCGCGCCAGCCTTTCTCAAAATCGCTGCGATACCATTTGAAGATGCTCGAGACGTGGAGCGTGTTGCCCTCCAGCCGGTTGCGCGTGCGGTCCGCAAGGAAAGATCGAGTCGCTTCCTGAAGTTGCGCGTCCAGCCGCTCGGCGATGAACGCCTCGGCCCGCAAGGCCGGACAGCCGATACTGGCGCAATTGACCGCGAAATGAATACGAGGCTCGGCGTAGCGGCCGGATTCGCGGATCAGCCCATGCTCGATATCGTCGAGCGAGCGCGTTTCGCCCAGCAGCGGAATGAAGCGCTTTTTCCAGGGCGATCGCAGGAGCGTGCCCAGATCCTTGATCGATTCGATATCCGGATAGCCCGTCAGCACCAGTTCCACTGTGTATGCATTGTAGGCATTGATCAGGAATGCGAGTTGGGAGGGTCGGCCCCAGCGCTCGAATTCTGCGGGTGAAACGGCGGACACGTTCGCCAGATATTGTCTGAGCCGGCCGCGGTCGGCCGCAAATCCCGCATAGTCCACCTCGGTGGATTGCCCATTGCGAATTGGCGTGACATGAGCCTTGAGCAGACTGTCCCATGAGGCATGATCCATGCCGTCGGCGTGCGTGGGCGCGCAACCCAGCGCAAGGAGCAATGCGAAAACGAGCCGTATCACGAGGGGGTCCCGCGCCGCCAGGCGTGAAACCGACCCAGCCAGGCGAGCAGACGTTCCGGCGCGTGCGCGCGCTTCCACTCGCCCGCGGCATATTTGTTGGCCTCGGCCAGCGTCGGATAGATGTGGATCGTGCCGAGGATCTTGTTGAGTCCCAGTCCGTGCTTCATCGCCAGAATGAATTCGGCCAGCAGATCCGCCGCGTGCTCGCCGACGATGGTTACGCCCAGGAGGCGATCCTTGCCCGGAACGGTCAGCACCTTGACGAAACCGTGAGCAACACCGTCGGCGATGGCGCGATCGAGATCGTCGATGCCGTAGCGGGTGACTTCGTATGCGATTTTTTTCTCGCGTGCCTCCAGCTCGTTCAGCCCGACACGGGCAACTTCCGGATCGATGAACGTTGCCCACGGCACGACGGAATAATCCGCCTTGAATTTCTTGAAATCTCCGAACAGCGCGTTGACGGCGGCATACCACGCCTGGTGCGCGGCGGTATGGGTGAACTGGTAGGGACCGGCCACGTCACCGGCGGCGAAAATATTGGGATAAAGCGTTTCGAGGTACTCGTTGGTCTGAACCGTACGTTTGGCCGGAATCCCCAATTCCTCGAGTCCATAACCTTCCAGACGCGCAACGCGGCCCACGGCGCAAATCAGGGCGTCGAACTCGATGCGCTGTTCCGCGCCGTCATGCTCGACGACGATGATTTTGCGTGTTGCGTCGCGCTCGCAGCGCACGGCCTTGTGACCGGTGAGCACGCTGACCCCGTCGCGCTCGAGCGAAATGCGGGCAAGTTCGGAGACTTCCTCGTCTTCACGCCCCATGACGCGTGGCGCGAGTTCGACTTGCGTGACCGTGGAACCCAGCCGGGCAAAGGCCTGCGCCAGTTCGCAACCGATCGGGCCGCCGCCCAGCACAACCAGGCGCGACGGCGGTGCATCGAGCCTGGCGAACTCGTCCCACAGCGTGTCGCTGGTAACGTAGCCCACCTCATCCAGCCCCGGCAGCGGCGGGATGAACGGGCTCGCGCCCGCGGCGATCACGATGCTGCGCGTCGTCAGACGCTGCGTGGTGCCGCTTGCCAACGCTACATCCACGGTCCACGGATCGATGATGCGGGCATAGCCTTGCAGCACTTCCACACCCAGCGCGGTATAGCGTTGCACGCTGTCGTGCGGTTCGATCGTGCGGATGACCTCGTGAATGCGCGCCATGATTGTGCGAAAACTGAACGACGGCTGCGCCGTCTGTAATCCGTAGCGCTCGCCATGGCGGATCTGGTGCGCGAGCTTGGCGCTGCGGATGAGCGCCTTGCTGGGCACGCAACCGTAGTTGAGGCAATCCCCGCCCATTTTGTTGGTTTCGATCAGGGTCACGCGCGCTTTCACCGCGGCGCCGATGTAGGCCGTGACCAGCCCGGCTGCGCCGGCGCCGATGACCACCAGGTTGCGGTCGAAGTGCCGCGGGCGATGCCAGCGCGCGTACACGCGGCGGCGTTTCAGATAATCGAGGAATCGCTTGGAGATCCACGGAAAGATGGCCAGCAGGACAAAGGACAGCAGCACGGCGGGCGAGACGATGCCCGACAGGGTTTCGATTTGCGCGAGTTGCGTGCCGGCGTTCACGTAAACCAGCGTGCCAGGCAGCATGCCCGCCTGGCTGACAAGATAGAACGTGCGCGTGGCGATGCCGGTGAGCCCCATCAACAGGTTCACCAGGAAAAAAGGAAACAGCGGCACCAGCCTCAAGGTCAGTAAATACAAGGCGCCTTCGCGCGCCATGCCGTCGTTGATGGCTTTGAGGCGGTCGCCGAAGCGCTGCTGCACCGTGTCGCGCAACAGGAAGCGGGCGACCAGGAACGCCAGGGTGGCGCCAATGCTGGAGGCGAACGAAACGATCAGTGTGCCCCACCACAATCCGAACAAGGCGCCAGCCGCCAGGGTCATGACCGCGGCGCCGGGCAGCGAGAGCGATGTAACCAGCACGTAGATGGCGAAGAACCCGGCGGCCACCAGGAAAGGCGAGGCCGCGCGCCAGGTCTCGAACTGCTCGCGGCTGGCCTTGAGGCTTTCGAGGGTGAGGGCGCGATGCAGATCGAGCCCGAAGAACCCGGCTGCGAGCGCGACGACAACGACGACGACCAGAATTTTTTTCAAGATCCGGTAACCGTCGGTCCGGCTCAGTTGTTCAGCGCGCCACCACAACTGCTGCCCTGGCCGGCGGTGCAGCCAAAGCAATGATCGGCGACGCGGATCGGGCGGCCCGCGAGGTCCGCGTGGAGCAAGTCGCGCAAATGCGGGCGCGCGGCGCCCGTGCCGCTATCGGGCAGCGGCAAGGCAAGCATCTGGTTGAAATCGCAGTCGTATAGATAGCCCTGCCAGTCGGCACTGACGAGACTGCGGCACATCACGTTGGCCAAATTCGCGTCCGCGAAATTTTGCTTGAGCAAGTGCATGTAGGTATTGAACTGGCCCTTGGAAATCAGCATCGAGCCGAAGCGCTGGATCGGCATGTTGGCCAGGGTGAACAGTTCGTTGAATACGATGCCGAAATGCTCGAACAATTCTTTTTTGTAGTCCGCCTGCAGGGCGGCTTGTGCCGGGGGCAGCGATGCACCTTGCGGATTGTAAACCAGATTGAGTGACAGTCCGGAGCCTGCGCGACCGTATCCCAATGCGTTGAGTTTCTGCAGCGCGAGGATACTTTTGTCGAACACGCCCTTGCCGCGTTGCTTGTCGACGTTTTCGATCGAGTAGCACGGCATCGACGCCACGACGGCGACCTGGTTCTCGGCGAGAAACTCGGCCAGGGTCTCCTGTCCGGGCTCATAGAGCACCGTGAGGTTGCACCGGTCGATGACCTCGACGCCGAGGCGGCGCGCGGCTCGAACCAGGTCCCGAAACCCGTCGTGCAGTTCCGGAGCGCCGCCGGTGAGGTCCAGCGTCGTCAGCTTGCGCGTCTGCAGGACTTCGGGAATCAGGGCGAGCGTTTGCGCATCCATCATTTCGGTGCGCGTCGGTCCGGCATTCACATGGCAGTGCACGCAGGTCTGGTTGCAGCGATAACCGAGATTGACCTGCAAGGTCGTAAGCTGATGCCGACGCAACGCAGGAAATTCGGTTTGCTCGAGCAGGGGCAGAGTCGCGTGCATGGAGATCCTTGATCTTTTGTCAGAGGGCTTCAGGGAGGCAGGGGCTAATCTTAACCCGCCCCGGCACTGTTATACGCGTCGGCGCGAAATCTGGATGTTCCGGGCAAATCGACCGATGAAGCGCCGGTCGATCCAGTCTTTCCAGTGCCACACCCAGCGTCCCTGAGCGCTCCATCGTCCCCACGAGGCCACGGCGTAGCGGGGGCCGCACGCCAGCAGATACAACGAATGGCGCCGAGCAGTATAGGTCTGCATGGTTCCGCCTTGCAGTGCCGCGAGCAGATTCGCGCCGAGAATGGGACCGGCATGCACCGCGTGCACGCCGGAGCGCGCTACGTGTTGATCCTGGCGCGCGCTCACGTCACCCGCGGCAAAGACGTCGCGGTGAGAGCGGCTGCGATAGGTTGCGTCCACGGCAACGTAAGCGCTGCTGTCCAGCTGCAGGCCGTCCAATTCTACGCCGCGCGGCGGCCGTGCACCGGTGGCGGCAATGACGCCATCGAGCGGCAGCAGCGAGCCGTCGGATAGCAACAGCCCTTCTGTCGTGCCCTTTGCCTGTAGCGCATGAACCGACACGCCAGACGCAGCCAGAATACGCTCGATGCGGCGCTTGACGCCAGGCGCGTGACCGGCAAGCAGCCCGTCGCCTAAAACGACGAGATCGACGCGGGCATCGACACGCGAGCGGGTCAGAGCATGTCGTGCGGCGAGGGCCAGTTCCACGCCCGCCGCGCCGCCGCCCACGATGCCCAGTCGATAGGCGGGCTTTGAGCGTGCCGCCGCCATCAACCGCGGCCAACACTCAAAAAACTCGTCCAAAGGTTTGACAGGCAATAGCTTTTGTCCCAAGTCCTGGAGCGACGAGGTTTGCGTTTCGCTGCCTATATCGAGCGATAGCAAGTCGTATTGAAGTGCGGAGCCGTCGGCCAGCAACACCTTGCGCGACTCCGCCTGCACCCGTGTGATGCGATCGATCACCAGACGCGCGCGGGCAGCACGCGCCAGCGGTTCCAGGTCTATCCGGCACTGATCAATGGAATAATGCCCCGACATCCAGCCAGGCAACATGCCGGAATAAATCTGATAGCGCGACGGCGTCACGAGTAGCACCTCGACGCCGGGGAGCGTGTGCCGGGCGAGCGTCTCCAGCACGAACAGATGCGCATGGCCGCCGCCGGCCAGGATGAGTTGTTTCATGCGGTCAACTTGACGCGCAGAGGTACCGGTCGCGGGTTGTGCCGTGACGGACGCATGATGCAGGCATTCGCCAACCCGCGTTCGAGGTCCTGCGATCCGGGGGAGCGGTAAAACTGCCTCCCGTTCGAATGCATGCTGCTAATGAACGCTTGTTCTTGTTGCGAATGGCCGGATGACATTCAAATGTGCGGTGGCTGGGGGTCGGGGAGGCTTCAGCGTTATGCCTATTGGAACACATCCGGTCCGGGCCGCATTTTGCCGGTGGCCTGACGCCCACGGCCAAGAGTAGAATGCGCGGTCGTTTGCCGTGGACCTCGAAATCGCAGTGAGTTCGGCCTGATGCAGGCTCGGCAGCACAATAAATAGATCAATTGCGTGATACGAGTCGGGGAGAGCATGAATTTCGAGCATTCGCAGAAAGTGAAGGAGTTGCAGAAGCGTCTGAGCGCCTTCATGGACGAGCATATCTATCCCAACGAAGAGCGCTTTTTTCGCGAAGCCGAGGAAGTCGGGCCGATGAAAGTGGCGCCCGTGATCGAGGAGGTCAAGGCAAAAGGTCGAGCGGCAGGCTTGTGGAATCTCTTCCTGCCACATTCGGAGCACGGCGCGGGATTGACCAATCTCGAATACGCGCCTTTGTGCGAGATCATGGGCCGATCGTTGCTGGCACCCGAAGCATTCAACTGTTCTGCGCCCGACACCGGCAACATGGAAGTGCTTGCGCGCTACGGCACCGAGGAACACAAGAAGAAGTGGCTGGCGCCTTTGCTCGCCGGCGAAATCCGCTCTTGCTTTGCCATGACGGAACCCGAGGTGGCTTCCAGCGACGCCACCAATATCGAGTCTTCCATCGTGCGCGATGGCAACGATTACGTGATCAACGGCCGCAAATGGTACGCGACCGGTTCGGTCGATCCGCGTTGCAAGATTTTCATATTCATGGGCAAGACCGATCCGGCCAACCCGGACCGGCACAAGCAGCAGTCGATGATTCTGGTGCCGCGCGATACGCCCGGGGTCGATGTTCAGCGCGCTCTGCCGGTGTTCGGCTATTACGGCATGCCCGATCGCGCCGGCGAGGTGCTGTTCACTGACGTGCGCGTGCCGGCGTCGAACATGCTGCTCGGCGAGGGCCGGGGATTCGAGATCGCGCAGGGCCGGCTCGGCCCGGGGCGCATTCACCACTGCATGCGTTTGATCGGGCTGGCCGAGCGTACGCTCGAGGCCATGTGCAAACGTACCTTGAACCGGGTTGCCTTCGGCAAGCCGGTGGCGGAACAGACGGTCACGCTGGAACGTATCGCCGAAGCGCGCATCGGCATTGCACAAAGCCGTTTGCTGACATTGCATGCCGCGTACATGATGGACACCGTGGGCAACAAGGGTGCGAAGGCGGAAATCGCCATGATCAAGGTGGCGGTGCCCAACATGGCTTGCAAGGTCGTCGACTGGGCCATCCAGGCCTTTGGCGCCGCGGGCCTGAGCAACGACCATGGCATCGGCGTTGCCTATGCGCTGGCCAGGCTGCTCCGTATTGCCGACGGGCCGGACGAAGTGCATCGCAACCAGATCGGAAAACTGGAACTCGCAAAGTACAAGCAGCATCGATAATCGCGGAATCGTCGAGATGCCAGTGATGACAGAAATCGTAATAAATCGAGCGGAGATCAAAGCGAAATGAAAATCGGCATTCCGAAAGAAATTCACGCGGGCGAGCGGCGCGTGGCGGCAACACCGGAAACGGTGGGGCAGCTGACCAAACTTGGCTACGCCGTGTCGATCGAAGCGGGCGCCGGGCAGGGCGCGCAGTTTGCCGACGAGGCTTATCGCCAGGCGGGGGCCGAGATCGTGACCGATACGCGCGCGTTATGGTCGCAGGCGGACATCGTGCTGAAGGTACGCGCGCCTGAACAGCAGCCGGCGCTGGGCGTGCACGAAGCAGACTTGTTGCGCGAAGGCAGCGTGTTGCTGAGTTTCATCTGGCCCGCGCAGAATGCCGAACTCATGCAACGGCTGCAGGCGCGCCGCGTCACCGTCATCGCCATGGACGCCGTCCCGCGTATCTCGCGTGCACAGAAGCTCGATGCCCTGAGTTCCATGGCCAATATCGCCGGGTACCGGGCAGTCATCGAAGCTGCGCAGCATTTCGGACGTTTCTTCACCGGCCAGATCACTGCGGCGGGCAAAGTGCCGCCGGCCAAGGTCATGGTCATTGGCGCCGGCGTGGCCGGACTTGCCGCGATTGGCACCGCGCGGAGCCTGGGGGCCATCGTGCGCGCCTTCGACGTGCGCCCTGAAGTGAAGCAGCAGATTGAAAGCATGGGCGCGGAATTCCTGGAACTGGATTTCAAGGAAGAAGGTTCGGGCGGCGGCGGTTATGCCAAGCAGATGAGTCCGGAGTTCATCAAGGCGGAAATGGAGTTGTTCGCCGCGCAAGCCAAGGACGTCGACATCATCATCACCACGGCGCTCATTCCGGGCAAGCCGGCGCCCAAGCTGATCACGGCGGAAATGGTCGATTCCATGCGCCAGGGCAGCGTGGTGGTCGACCTCGCGGCCGAGCAAGGGGGCAACTGCGATTACACCAAACCCGGAGAAGTCGTGGTGCGCAGCGGCGTCACCATCATCGGCTACACGGATCTGCCCAGCCGCCTGCCGACGCAGTCGAGCCAGCTCTACGGCACCAACCTGCGCCATTTCCTGACGGATCTCACGCCGAAGAAAGACGGCAACATCGTCGTCAACATGGAAGACGACGTCATTCGCGGTGCGACAGTCATCAATCAGGGAACGATTACCTGGCCGCCCCCCCCGTTGAAAGTTCCGGCGATCGCGGCTGCTCCCGCCGCCGCGGCAACGCCGAAAATGCCGAAGGAAACCACGCCCTCGAAAGGTTATGGTTCTCTCGCAGCGATGGCATTGGGGGCGTTGATGCTCCTGCTGATAGGCTCCTCGGCTCCGGCCGCGTTCATGCAGCACCTGACCGTGTTCGTGCTTGCGTGTTTCGTCGGTTTCCACGTGATCTGGAACGTGGCGCCCGCGTTGCATACGCCCCTCATGAGCGTCACCAATGCGATCAGCGGCATCATCGTCATCGGCGCGCTGCTGCAGATCGGCAATCCATCCACGATCGTGCTGGTCCTCGCGGGGATTTCGGTATTGATTGCGACCATCAACATCGCCGGCGGCTTCTGGGTCACCCAGCGCATGCTCAAGATGTTCAGAAGAGACTAAGAGGACAAACATGGCAGCGGGATTCATTACGGTTTCCTATATCGGCGCGGCGATTCTTTTCATCCTGAGCCTGGCCGGCCTGAGCCAGCAGGAAACCGCGCGACGCGGGAATATCTACGGCGTCATCGGCATGATCATCGCCATCGTCGTCACGATCCTGGGACTGCAGGCCGGCAACTACGCCGTGCTGTTCCCCGCGATGATCGTTGGCGCGCTGGTCGGCGTATTCGTGGCATCGCGCGTCGAGATGACGCAGATGCCGCAGTTGGTCGCGATGCTGCACAGCTTCGTCGGCCTTGCGGCGGTACTCGTGGGCGTCGCGAGCTATCTCGATCCTGGCGCACATCTCGAAGGTGCTGAGAAAACCATTCATGAAGTGGAAATCTTCCTGGGCGTGTTCATCGGCGCCATCACCTTCACCGGTTCGATCGTGGCGTTCGGAAAATTGCAGGGTACGATTTCCGGCAAACCGCTCATGTTGCCGGCGCGGCATTGGCTGAATCTCGCGGCCATTCTCGCGTCGATCTGGCTGGGCTACCTGTTCCTCAACGCGCAGGACGTCGAGGCGGGCCTGATTCCGCTGCTGGTCATGACCGCGATCGCGTTGTTCCTTGGCGTGCATCTGGTGGCAGCCATTGGCGGGGCGGATATGCCGGTGGTGGTCTCGATGTTGAACAGTTATTCGGGATGGGCGGCGGCGGCCACCGGTTTCATGCTTTCCAACGACCTGCTGATCGTAACCGGCGCGCTCGTCGGATCGAGCGGCGCCATTCTTTCCTACATCATGTGCCGCGCGATGAACCGCAATTTCGTCTCGGTCATCATGGGCGGCTTCGGGACCGCCAGCGGCACGACGGCCACCGTCCCGCAAGGCGAGGTCGTCGCCACCAGCGCCGAGGAAGTGGCCCATACGCTGGCCGATTCCAGGGAAGTGGTCATCGTGCCCGGTTACGGCATGGCCGTGTCGCAGGCGCAGGGTGTCGTGAGCGAGATCACCAAACGGCTGCGCGCCAAGAAGATCAATGTGCGCTTCGGCATTCACCCGGTTGCCGGCAGGCTGCCCGGGCACATGAACGTGCTGCTCGCGGAAGCCAAGGTGCCTTACGACATCGTGCTCGAGATGGACGAAATCAACGATGACCTGCCTCATGCCGATGCGGTGCTGGTGATCGGCGCGAACGACATCGTGAATCCCGGCGCGCTCGAAGATCCCA
>CBDDRM010000013.1:0-31997 GCA_965233135.1 uncultured bacterium
TCCGCCGCCGATCCGAAAACGCGCCGCGCCGACATCGTACTCGTCGATCACGAGATCTCGCCGTCACAGGCACGCAACCTCGAAATCGAGGTCGGCTGCGAAGTGATGGACCGCACCATGGTGATCCTGGAGATATTCCACCGCCACGCCCGTTCGCGGGCGGCACGCGCACAGGTAGAAATCGCGCGTCTGGGCTACATGGCGCCGCGGCTACGCGAAGAGGCGAAACTGGCGGGGCCAAAAGGTCGCCAACGCAGTGGCACCGGCGGTCGAGGCGCGGGCGAGGCGCACAGCGAGCTGGACCGGCAGAAGATCCGCAACCGCATCTCGGAATTGCAGCGGGAAATCGAGGCAATGGACCTGGAGCGCAAAACCCAGCGATCGCGTCGCCAGGAGCGCCAGGGGCTCGCGCGCGTGGTGCTGGTCGGTTACACGAATGCGGGTAAATCCACGCTGATGCGTGCATTGACCGGCAGCGAAGTGCTGGTTGCCGACAAGCTTTTCGCCACGCTCGATACCACGGTGCGTGCGCTGCATCCCGAGAGTGTGCCGCGAGTGCTGTTGAGCGACACCGTCGGATTCATCAAGAACCTGCCGCACGATCTGGTTGCGTCATTCAAGTCCACTCTCGAGGAAGCTGCCGAGGCGTCGCTGTTGCTCCATGTGATCGATGCCAGCGATCCGGGGTTTGAGCGCCAGCTGGCGGTGACCGACGAAGTGCTGCGCGAAATCGGCGCGCAGGCGGTGCCGCGCATTCGTGTATTCAACAAGCTCGACTGCGTCGGCGACGCGCAAATGCAAGCGGTGCTCGCCGCGTCGCTGCGCCTGCAGTATCCGGACTGCATGGTGATGAGCGCCCGCCGCGAAAGCGACGTAGCCGCGTTGCATGGGGCGATCGTGGGGTTTTTCCAGAAGGACCTCATCGAAGCCGAGATCTTTCTGCCGTGGTCGGCGCAGCATCTTCGCGGAGAGATATTCGCGAACTGCAAGGTATTGGAAGAGCGCGCTGACAGTGATGGCGTCTTCTTGCGCGTGCGCGGCGAACCGCAGACCGTGAATAGTCTGCGCGAACCGCACGCCCGCTCAAGCGGCCCGCATCGCCCGTAATCGCAGCCGCAGTTGTTTTTCGGTCTCGACGACGGCGAATACGGCAACTCCCACCCCGACAATCAGAAAGCCGTCGAGCAGCGCTATCGACTGCGTATCGAACAGGCCCTGCAATGGGGGCGCATAGGTAATCAGGAATTGCGCCAGGGTAATGATCGCAACGGTGAGCCAGACGACCTTTGTGCCGCGTGCCGCTTTCCAGGTAAGGGATGTTCCGTAGATGTTGCGAATGAAAAACAAGTGGAAGATCTCCATTACCACCAGGGTATTGAGCGCCATCGTTCGGGCCAGTTGTATCGGGTATCCCTGGTCGACTGCATAGACAAAAATGCCGAATACCCCGCACAGGAATAACACGCTAACCAGGACGATGTGCCATGCCAGTTCGCCCGTAAGCAACGGCTGATTGCGCGGACGCGGCGGACGGCGCATGGTGTCGTTTTCCGTTGGCTCGAAGGCCAGCGCGAGACCGAGCGTCGTCGCCGTGATCAGGTTGATCCAAAGGATCTGCACCGGCGTCACCGGCAGCGTCATGCCGAAGAGCAACGCCACAATAATGGTGACCGCCTCGCCGGCATTGGTCGGAAGGGTCCAGCTTATGACCTTCTTGATGTTGTCGTAGACCGTGCGTCCCTCACGCACGGCGGCGACGATGGAAGCGAAGTTGTCGTCCGCGAGCACCACTTCTGCGGCCTCCTTTGCGGCTTCACTGCCTTTACGGCCCATCGCAATACCCGCGTCGGCACGTTTCAGGGCGGGTGCGTCGTTGACCCCGTCTCCGGTCATGGCAACTGTCATGCCCTGCGATTGCAACGCCATTACGAGCCTTAATTTATGCTCGGGACTCGTGCGCGCAAAAATATCGGCCTCCAGCACGGTCGCCGCCAGGGTCGCATCGCTCATGCCGTCAAGTTCGGCGCCGGTCAGTACCGTCGCAGGGTTCTGCAGGCCAATCTGCCGACCGATGGCCGCTGCAGTGCCGGCGTGATCGCCGGTGATCATTTTCACGCGGATGCCGGCGGCGCGACATTCGGCGACGGCAGCGATTGCTTCGGGGCGGGGCGGATCGATCAGCCCCACCATGCCGAGCAACTCCAACGAACCTTCTACATCGGCGAGTTCCAGGACGGTATGATCCGGCGGCACTGACCGCCGTGCGAGCGCCAGTACGCGCTGGCCCTGTGCAGCGATCTTCTCTATTTCGTCCTGCCAGTATGGCCTGTCCAGGACCTCCTTGCCCGCAGCAGTGCGCTGCGCGCAGCACATATCGAGGATGCGCTCCGGAGCGCCTTTGACGTAGATGTTGGCGCGACCCTGATGATCGTGATGCAGTGTTGCCATGAAGCGGTGTTTTGAATCAAAGGCGATGGTATCGGTCCGTGTCCAGGTTCGGCGCTGTTCCCGGGCCTCGGTGCCTGCCTTGCCGGCAAATGCAAGCAGGGCGCCTTCCATCGGGTCGCCTTCCACCGACCAATCATCGTTCTTTTCGTGCAGCCCGGCATCGTTGCACAGCGCCGCTGCCTGGCCCAATTGTTCCAGCAATGCGAGCGCCTCGCTGCCCACCGCGGCTCCTGCAAGCGAAACTCTGCCCTCTGGGCCGTAGCCGGTGCCGCTCACGGCAAACACCTGGTTATGCGTGACCACAGAGGCGACCGCCATCTCATTGCGCGTCAGCGTCCCGGTCTTGTCCGTGCAAATGACAGACACCGCACCCAGTGTTTCGATCGCGGGCAAACGACGCACGATCGCGTTGCGTCCGGCCATGGCATGCACCCCTATGGCCAGGGTAATGGTCAGTACCGCGGGCAGCCCTTCTGGTATGGCCGCTACCGACAGCCCGACTACGGCCATGAACAGTTCGGAGAAATCGTGGTGCTCCACGAAATAGCCAAACACCAGCAAGATCGCGGCGACCAGCAGGATCAGGATCGTGAGCCAGCGGGCGAAGATATTCGTTTGCCTGACCAGCGGAGTGATGAGAATTTCGATGTCCGCCATCATTCCGCTGATTCGTCCGATCTGCGTCATCGCGCCCGTGGCTGTGACCAGTCCCATCCCCTGGCCGCTTGCTACCAGCGTGCCGCTGAACGCCATGCAGGATTGATCACCCAGGCCAGCAGTACTGGCTACCGGCTCGACCTGCTTCTCCACCGGCACGGATTCGCCGGTGAGTATTGCCTCTTGCACCTGTAGCCCAATGGCCTGCAGCAGTCGCAGGTCAGCGGGCACCTTGTCGCCCGGCTCGAGCAGAACAATGTCCCCGGGCACCAGCTGCTCGCTGACAACAGTGTGGCGCTCGGCATTGCGCACCACGGATGCGTGCGGGGCAAGCATTTGGCGGATGGCATCCATCGCCTTTTCGGCCTTGCCTTCGTGGATAAAGCCGATGATGGCGTTGGCGAGCACCACTGCCAGAATCACCGCGGTATCCACCCAGTGGTTCAAGGCCATGGTGATAACGGCCGAACCAAGCAACACATAGATCAGAATGTTGTGGAACTGCAGCAGGAAACGCTTCCACGCACCGCGACGCGGCGGCGCTGGCAAGCGATTAAGGCCATAGATCCCCAATCGACGTTCAACCTCGAGCAGACTCAGTCCCTCACGCGTCACGCCTAGTTCGGTCATAGCAGCGTCGACTGGAAGAACATGCCATCCATCCATGCGCTGCGATGATGTCTGCCTTGTGCGGGGTTCTTCGGATATGGGAGCTGTCATGGGTTGAGGGAGCCTGGCTGCGCCGGGAATCGCGCTTGACGCTACAGGGGTCAGGCGTTAGCTTTTACCATTTATTCAGTCCCTAACATTGATATACCGCAAGGCGCCCCAGCAATCCGCGACACGCAGGTCGTGCTAGCACTGCTATTCCTTCTGGCACTGCCCGCTATTTACGTCCCGAACCATTCATCACTGTTTGCTGACCCTGGCAGCATGGCGGGACTCATCTGCGTCTGATCACCAGCCACGGAGTTATCGAATGAAGATTAACAATCGTTTTTAACTATATGAACAATTTGCATTTAGATAATGATTATATGTCCGCCGCATTGCGCTTGGCCGGGGTAGCGCAGGAAGCCGGCGAAGTTCCGGTGGGTGCAGTAGTCGTATGCGAAGGTCAGATTATCGGCAGCGGATACAACTCGCCCATCAGCACAAGCGACCCCTCCGCCCATGCCGAGATACAGGCATTGCGCGTCGCCGCGCGAGCGCGGGGAAATTACCGCCTGGCCGGATGCAGCTTGTATGTGACCCTGGAACCGTGCGCGATGTGCGCGGGGGCCATCCAGCACGCACGGATCGCCCGGCTTGTATTCGGGGCCAGGGATCCGAAGACCGGTGCGTGCGGCAGCGTAATCGACCTTTTTGCCGAAACGCTGCTGAACCACCACACGCAAGTGGAGGGTGGCGTGCTTGCGCAGGAATGCGGGGCTCTGCTGACGCGTTTTTTTCGCGAACGGCGGGCAGCCGCGTTATGAAGACCATTCACATCAGCATTCCAGAGCAATCCCTTGTGCTGCTCGATCAAGGCAGCACCGTAAGACACTATCGGATTTCCACATCCAAAAATGGTGCGGGAGAAAAATACGGCAGCTTCTGTACCCCGCGCGGACGCCATATCGTCCGCGCCAAAATCGGCGCCGGTGTCCCGGTCAATACCGTGTTCGTGAAGCGCCGGCCGACCGGCGAAATCTACGACGAGGAACTGGGCCGGCGTTTCCCAGGGCGCGACTGGATGCTCACGCGCCTGCTCTGGTTATCGGGGTGTGAGCCTGGTTTCAACCGGCTCGGCGATGTCGATACCATGCGCCGCTACATTTACATCCATGGCAGTCCCGACTCGGCGGTAATGGGCAAACCCGGTTCAATCGGTTGCATTCGCATGCACAACAGCGATTTGCTGGATTTATTCGAGCTCGTCGTCGCGGGAACCCCGGTCGAGATCATCGAATAACCCGCTGGAGGGGCGCATGCTCGGTTGTGCATTGCAGCGCGATTGGGTAGAGTGCCGCCGGCCCATGAGGGCATCACAGGGAGAAGGCCGCGATGAGGTTGAAGGACAAGGTGGCGATCATAACCGGCTCGGCGCGCGGCATCGGCTATGCAACGGCCATGAAATTCGCCTCCGAAGGCGCCAGGGTCGTGGTGTGCGATCTTGATCGCAAGGCCGTGCAGGACGTCGTCGCCGAGATCACGGCAATGGCAGGGCAAGCGATCGGTTTTGGCGTGAATGTCACCGACAAGGCAAGCATCACGACGATGGTCAAGGGCGTGATGGACCACTACGGCCGCATCGATGTATTGGTGAACAACGCCGGCATCGTCGATGACGCCATGTTGCGCAAGATGACCGACGACCAGTTCGAACGCGTGATCGATATTAATCTCAAGGGCACCTATAACTGCGCGCGCGCTGTGGTGGACATCATGATCACGCAGAATGCGGGCGTGATACTCAACGCGTCCTCGGTGGTCGGGATCTATGGCAATTTCGGGCAAACCAACTACGCCGCCAGCAAGTTCGGCGTCATTGGCATGGCGAAGACCTGGGCGCGAGAACTCGGACGTAAAGGCATACGTGCCAATGCGGTTTGCCCGGGCTTCGTGGAGACCACGATCCTCAAATCCATACCCGCAAAAGTCATGCAAGCAATGATCGATCGCGTTCCGCTGGGCCGGCTGGCAAAACCGGAGGAGATCGCCAACACTTATGCCTTTCTGGCGTCCGACGAAGCCAGTTATATCAATGGCGCGGTCATCGAGGTAAGCGGCGGCGCCACGGTATAAAGCCGCGCAAGACTTTGCGCGCCAAGACTCGAGACGGCTCGATGGTCGCGATGAAAATCTGCGTGCGAGAGGCTGACTGGGGACGCGATCGCGATCTTCTAACGGCAGTGCGTGAAGAAGTATTCATCCGCGAGCAGTCCGTTCCCGTGACGATGGAGTGGGACGAATTTGACGCCGTGTCCCGGCATGTCGTCGCAATCATCGATGGTCAGCCCGTCGGCACCGGACGTCTGCTCCCGGATGGGCACATCGGCCGTATGGCCGTGCTCAAGACGTGGCGAGGTCAGGGCGTCGGCAGTGCGCTGCTGCTCAAACTCATGGAGATCGCCCGCATGTCCGAAATGCGGCGCCTCATGCTACACGCGCAAGTACAAGCCATACCCTTCTATTTACGCCACGAATTCCAGGTTCAGGGCGACGAATTCATGGAGGCCGGAATCGCGCATCGGCAAATGACGCGCGAGCTCTAGCCGGCTCGACGTTGGCTCGACGACTGAATCGCTGAAAAACGGAATCGGCGGTCCTCGACCAATTCACCGCGCTCATCGAAGGAACGCTCGCGCAAATGAACTTCTCCATCGGCCTCCATCACCAGGACCGTCGATGCCCGCGTGCCGTAATCCGGCGCATTGATGTAAGTCGCAGAAAGGCATTTTTCCCAATCCCTGCTGATGCCGGTGCTGGGCAGGAGCTCATCTTCGGCGGTGCGACGGTCCGATAGGGCGCTCAACAATGCTTCGGTCAAACCCTCTGGATCCGCAGTGTTAACGAGGGCCGCTTGCAACGCTGTTTTGCCACGCACTACCTTCGGCCAGGGCATGTCCAGTGCTCCGTTGCTCAACCCGTGAACTCCCGCCGTGAGGGGGACCGGATGCGCGGGCCCGACCGCCGGCCTGTTGGACAGATACTGCATCCCGTGCCGGTCTGCGCAAAGCAGATTGAAGCCGGAATAGTCATTCGCAGTGCGACGAACAGACGAAAGATAAGCCTGCGCCGGCACCGAATCGCCTGCGAGGAAATCAGACACGAGCCTGCCGCGCGAGCGCATGCCCGGTGCGGGCGGCGTGCCTTCGCGAAAATTGGTGACAGCCGCCCATCGCCCGTCGCGGGAGACGGCCATCCAGGTGCCGCCTTGCTCCAGATCCCGTCCGCCCAGAACATGCGGTGCGTCGGCCCAGAAGTCGACAGACGCCGTTTTACGCCGGAAGAATTCGTCCCGATTGGCAGCAACCACCAGGCGGTACTTGGGGTGCGCCTGGTACGCGATGAGGATCAGGCACATGTATCTTCGAAACACTCCATTGTGCGAACGGACCCGTGCTCCAGAACAGCCCCAAAATCCATCGCGCGTACTGCCGCGTCGAGGCAGGATTCGAAGGTGCTGGCCTGCTCCACGCCTTCATATATTTCCATCCAGATCGCTGGATCACTTCGCTTCCTGAGCAAACGGCCGGCGATGCCCAGGCTGCTTTGCAGGGTCGCGTGGATGTTGCGTACCAGCATGGCCGCCTGGTTCGGTTTCGCGACACGATAATAAATGTAATAGGAAACCGTCAAAGTCGGTCGCCGTCGGAATAGGGCGCCGACAACTCCACCGCTTGGCCATTACTCAACTGCACCGGAACCCGGCTATCGGCTTGCAATGCGATGACGGCCAGAAAATCGAATCCTCCGCGCGGCGATGCTGCCGCATTCAACACGGTCCCACAGGGCTGATCTGCGCAATGCAAGACGTCTGCGACGCGAACCTCGCGGGCCGAATGGCCGAAACGAAGCTTGCGTTTGACTTCTCCCAGATAACGGCTGCGCGCAACAATCTCCTGGCCGGGATAGCAACCCTTGTCAAAGCTCACGCCGCCAATGGCATCCAGACCAACCATCTGTGGCAGGAACTCATCCTGAGTGGCGGCGCTCAGCCAGGGAATACCGGCGCAAATCTGCAATCCGTTCCAGCACTCAGCCCCTACGGGCACTGCTTGCTGCGCCAGAGAATCCCACAGGCCGGCCATGTCGGCTGAGGACGCCAGGAGCAGAAATTGGCCTGCCGGCAGTCGAGTCACGGTGGCCGTGGCATGCTCGCGCACAGCAAGCGGCAGCGGCGGCAAGTCGCCAATTTTTTCCCGGAGCAGGGCCGGAGCTTCAGGGCCCGCCAAGCCCACCATCGACAGCCCAGCGGCGCGCTCGATGGTCACTTTGGCGCGCAGGATAAACTTGCGTAACCGCTCGGCGATTCCAGGCGCAAGCTCGGCAGGCAGGTGCATCAGGTAGCCTGTCCCCGATTGGAGCAGCAGAAAATTGGCCAAAAGCCGTCCCTTTGGCGTGCAATAGCCGCCATATCGCGATTGCTGCAGGTTGACCTGGTTCACGTCGCAAGTCAGTTGCGCCTGCAGAAAGGCTTTGGCATCGTCACCATGAAAGCTCAGCAAGTCAAAGTGCGTCAGCGGTGCTATGACTGCGCGCGAAGCAGCCGCAGCCAGTTCCTCCTGCGGCCGACCGACATGCGCAAGTGCCTTGCCGGCAGCAAGGCTCATGATTTTGCCCCAGTCCATCAAATCGCCCATGACGTGTCCAATCCCCTGGTAGCGATTATAAGTCGGGCTAGCGGATACATACACAACGCCTGATCGTGCAAATCGAGCCCTCGGCGGTCCTGAGCGTAACGCTGACGCTGATGCATAGCGCCGCATTTGTCTGTGTCGTAATTTTCGTACCGCACTGGGGCTTAGCGGGTGCAGTCGCAGTCGCCCTGGCCGTCAGCCTGGTGGTCCATGTGCGCCGGCATGCGCTGCTGATTGATCGCAACGCGATCACCGCACTCGCGCTTCGCGACAGTGCGCGCTGCGAGCTGTTTTTCGGCAACGGCGTTAGCATGGCGGGAACCGTTGAAAGCTCGACCTTTGTGACGCCTTGGCTTACGGTCGTCAATGTCCGCACCGATACCGGTCAGCGGCGCGCCGCGGTGCTTGCGCCCGACAGTGCCCCGGCAGAGGATCGACGGCGCCTGCGAGTCTGGTTGCGTCATCGCAGCCGGCCAGACGATCGTGTCTCACGGTCCTTGTAGCACCGTATCGCGCGCCTGAGCCAGAAGGCCCGGATAATCTCGGCTGAAATGCAAGCCCCGGCTCTCGTGCCGTAGCATCGCGCTGCGAACGATCAAATCGGCTGTCGTCACCAGGTTGCGCAGATCGAGCAGATCCGGTGTTACGCGGAAATTGGAGTAATACTCCTGAATCTCTTCGGTCAACAGGCTGATGCGATGACGCGCGCGCTCCAGGCGCTTGTTGGTGCGCACGATGCCGACGTAATCCCACATGAACCGGCGCAACTCGTGCCAGTTGTGGGAGATGACGATTTCCTCGTCCGCATCGGTCACACGGCTCTCGTCCCACTGTGGCAATTGCGGTTTCGTTAGCGGGGATTGCCCGAGAATGTGCGTGGCCGCGGCTTTGCCAAACACCAGGCATTCCAGCAGCGAATTGCTCGCAAGCCGGTTTGCTCCGTGCAAGCCAGTGTGTGCCGTTTCACCCACCGAGTACAGGCCGGCGAGATCGGTGCGCCCGTCCCGATCCACCTGGATGCCGCCGCAGGTGTAGTGCGCCGCAGGGACGACCGGAAGGGGCTGCTTCGACATGTCGATGCCGAGCTCGAGGCAGCGGGCAAAAATGTTCGGAAAGTGTTCCTGCAGGAATGTCGCCGGCTTATGGCTGATATCCAGATAGACGCAATCGAGGCCGCGTTTCTTCATTTCGAAATCGATGGCGCGCGCCACCACATCGCGCGGTGCCAGTTCGGCTCGCGCATCGTGCGCCGGCATGAACCGGGTTCCATCCGGCAGCCTGAGGATGCCGCCTTCGCCGCGCACCGCCTCGGAAATCAGAAAGGATTTTGCGTGGGGATGGTACAGACAAGTCGGATGAAACTGGATGAATTCCATATTGGCGATGCGGCAGCCCGCGCGCCAACCCATTGCGATGCCGTCCCCTGTGGCGGTATCCGGGTTCGTGGTGTACAGATACACCTTACCGGCGCCGCCAGTGGCGAGCACGACCTGGTCGGCGGCAATGGTCTCGACGCGGCCGCTGCCCTGTTCCAGGCAGTAAACTCCGAAGCAGCGTTTTTCCTGCAGACCCAATTTGCCGGCAGTTATCAGGTCGACCGCCATGTAGTGTTCGAGGACGGTAATATTCGGATGGGCCTTGATCTTGCCTTCCAGCGTGCTTTGGACCGCATGGCCCGTCGCGTCCGCGGCGTGGATCACGCGTCGGTGGCTGTGCCCGCCTTCGCGCGTCAGGTGGTAGCCAAGATCGCTGGCGTCGCGGGTAAAGGGGACGCCCTGCCCAATGAGCCACTCAATGGCCTGGCGGCCATGCTCGACGACGAATCGCGTTATTTCCGGGTTGCACAGCCCCACGCCCGCCACCTCGGTGTCGCGGATGTGATCCGCCGGGCTGTCGTCCTTGGCCAGTACGGCCGCGATCCCCCCTTGAGCCCAGTTCGAAGCACCATCAAGGAGTGCGCGCTTTGTAAATATTCCCACCTTGCGGTGATCGGCAAGATGCAGCGCCACCGTCAGCCCGGCCAGTCCACTGCCAATGATCGCAACGTCGAAACGCTTCATGGAAATCTCGCTTTCATGAGCGCGGCAGTGTACCGCAATGGGCTGCCGCAAATCGTCAGTTGCCGCGTTTCGTCTCAGTGAACTAATGCACTCGGGCTCTGTCTGTGTATGCGAATCGCTTTGCATTTCCCGAATGGGGCTCGACGGGTATACTTGGCGCCTTTTGCGACCAAGTGCGATCGAAAATCAGAACATTTCGGGAAATTCGGCTAGATGGGCGACCGAGAAGTTGACCAAGCGCTGGTCGAGCGGGCGCAACGCGGAGACAAACAAGCCTTCGAGTTGCTCGTTGCGAAGTACCAGCGCAAGCTAGGACGATTGCTTTCCCGGTTCATACGCGATCCTGCAGAAGTCGAGGACGTTGCCCAGGAAGCATTCATCAAGGCTTACAGGGCACTGCCTTCGTTCCGCGGAGATAGTGCGTTTTATACATGGCTGTACCGGATAGGTATCAATACCGCCAAGAATTATCTCGTGGCAATGGGGCGTCGCGCGCCTACCACCACCGAGTATGACAGTGAAGAGGCGGAGAATTTCGAGGACGGCGACCAGCTTCGGGATCTGAACACGCCGGAAGCGGAGCTGATGACCAAGCAAATCGCCTCCACTGTGAACCAGACCATGGAAGAGTTGCCTGAAGAGTTACGGACGGCGATCACTTTGCGCGAGATCGAGGGCATGAGCTATGAAGACATCGCCAACGTGATGAATTGCCCGATTGGGACCGTTCGATCACGCATATTCAGGGCGCGCGAGACCATAGCAGAACGTCTTCGCCCTTTGTTGGATACCAGCAAGGAAAAGAGGTGGTAAACGTGGAAAAAATCTCTGCATTCATGGATGGCGAAATCGCAGGCGTTGACGCCACCGGCCAGCTCAACCGGCTCAAGGAAGACGCTACTCTGCGCGCCACTTGGGGTACTTATCATGTGATTGGTGATGCGATGCGCGGCGAGAAAGTGTGGCTGTCGCCGGATTTCAGTGCCAAGGTCATGGCCCGGCTGTCGGACGAACCGACGGTTCTCGCGCCACATCGTCGCGCTCTGTCGCAAACCACGGTGCGCCGATATGCGCTGCCTGTCGCAGCATCTTTCGGAGGCATAGCGCTCGTCGCCTGGCTCGCGGTGTTCAATAACCCATTTGCCCCGACCCAGGAGAATCTCGCCGTGGTTGCTCCGGCACAGGTCGAGTCCCCGACTCGCGTGGCGAGCGAAGACGTCAATGATTATCTCATGGCGCACCAACAGGTTTCATCGAGTACGACTTTGAAGGGCGTTGTTTCCTACGTGCGAACAGTCTCCGGGGATACGGAAGAAAAACGCTGACATGATGCGTCAGGCGTTCTTGTTGCCTGCGCTTTGTGCGCTTGGCCTCTCGGGAGAACTGCATGCGGCCGACCCGTTGCAGCAGCCCGACGCTCTGGCCATGCTGCAAAAAATTGCGGATGCGGCGCGGGAACTGAACTATGCGGGAACCTTCGTTTACCAGCATGGGGACGAAGTTGAAACGTCTAGGATTGTCCACTACGTCGAGCGCGGCAACGAGTACGAGAAGCTCGAAACGCTGGATGGCCCGCGTCGAGAGGTGATCCGCAATAACGACGAAGTGCTCTGTTACTATCCGGACGCGAAAGTAGTGCGCAGCGACAAACGCGTTGCCCGCCGTACTTTTCCCGCTTTGCTCCCTGAACAACTCTCATCCCTTGCCGAGTATTACGAAATACGCAAGGCGGAATCCGTACGCATAGGCGGATTCGATTCTCAGGCGCTGGTGCTCGCACCCAAGGATGGCATGCGCTACGGACATAAGTTTTGGGCGGATACGGCATCCGGGCTGTTGCTGAAGGCGCGCATGTTCAACGAGCGCCACCACGTGGTGGAACAGTTTAGTTTTACACAGCTCACCATCGGCGCACGGGTGACACGCGAGATGGTGCAGCCTTCGTTCAATGTACGGCTGCCTGAATGGCGCCTGGACAGCTTTGCGAACAACATGGTCAGCGAGGTGGAGTCCGGGTGGATCGTGCGCAAGTTTCCGCCGGGGTTCCGTAAGATTCTCGAAATGCGCCGCACCAAACAGGGCAATGCCGCGATGGTCACGCACATGGTTTATTCCGATGGACTTGCCGCGGTCTCGGTCTTCATTGAACCTGCCGCGACGCGCAGCCGCATCAACGAAGGACTGTCCCAGCAAGGCGCCATCAATATCTATACAAAAACCGTCAGCGACCAGGTGGTGACGGTGCTGGGCGAAGCCCCGGCGGCGACGGTCATGCAAATCGGTAACTCGGTCACCCGACGTCCCAAGTAGTTCCCGCCGCGGCCATTTTGCCGCATTATTCCTTTTTCGTCGTTTGAGCCAGAGAAAGCGCCTCGATGTTCAGAACCGGTGTTTTGCTGCTTTTGCTATGGATTCCGACCTTGACCTTGGCCCAGGTCCAGGGATTGCCCGATTTTTCCGACCTTGTGGACCGCCAGGGGCCGGCCGTGGTCAATGTCAGCACGACGTCGAGCGCGCGTAGCGCGGGGGCGCAGCCCCCGGTCCCCGAGGACGATCCTTTCTACGATTTTTTCCGCCGCTTCGGCCCGCCACCGCGCGATTACGAAACGCGATCGCTGGGTTCCGGGTTCATTGTCAGTGCCGACGGCTACATCCTGACCAATGCCCACGTCGTGGACATGGCCGATGAAGTGACGGTGAAACTCAATGACAAACGCGAGTACAAGGCCAAAGTCATAGGCGCTGACAAACGCACGGACGTTGCTGTAATAAAAATTGAAGCCAGCGGCCTGCCTGCCGTCCGGATCGGTGACCCGGAGCAGCTGCGGGTAGGCGAATGGGTCCTGGCAATCGGGTCTCCTTTCGGATTCGAAAGCACAGTAACTGCCGGCATCGTCAGTGCCAAGGGCCGCTCGCTGCCGCAAGAGAATTACGTGCCCTTCATCCAGACCGACGTTGCGATCAATCCGGGCAATTCCGGCGGTCCCCTGTTCAATCTCAGAGGGGAAGTCGTCGGCATCAACTCCCAGATTTACAGCCGCACGGGCGGGTTCATGGGTCTGTCGTTCGCAATTCCGATCGATGTAGCCATGGATATTTCCAATCAGTTGCGTACGACTGGTCGCGTCAGTCGCGGCCGCATTGGCGTTGTCATCCAGGAGGTCACGCGCGAATTGGCAGATTCTTTCGGATTGCCCAATACCTCCGGCGCGCTGGTCAACTCGGTGGAGAAGGGCGGGCCAGCCGATAAAGCCGGCATCGCCGCTTCCGATGTCATCCTGAAGTTCGATGGCAAACCTGTAACGTCTTCATCGGATTTGCCGCGCATTGTGGCGCAGACGCGCCCCGGGTCGAAAGTATCCGCGCAGATCTGGCACAAAGGTGCCCCGCGCGACATCATGGTAACCGTGGGTGAAATGCCGGAAGACAACGTCGCCCAGCGCCCGGCGCGCAAGGAATCCAAACCCGGCAACGTCGTATCGCGGCTCGGACTGACTCTGAGCGAACCAAGCGCGGAGCAGCGCCGGGAACTTGGTGCCACCGGCGGCTTGCTGGTCGAAGACGTGCAGGGCGTCGCTGCCAAGGCTGGGATTCGCCGCGGCGACGTGCTCATGGCAATCAATAATCAGGATGTCAAGTCTGTCGAACAACTCAATCAACTGCTCAGCCAATTCGAGAAATCACGCAGCGTGGCCTTGCTGATTCGACGTGGAGACGGCGCGCTTTATGTGCCGCTGCGTCTCGATGGCAATTGAGTGGCGGCCAGGGCGCTACGTCTGAGAAAGCCGCTCGCAGCGGGGTAAAATCCGTTACAATTTCGACCTCTGGAATTCAATGAAAGGGCACGTTCGTGCCCTTTTCTGATGCAGCTTATCCGCAATTTTTCGATCATTGCCCATATCGACCACGGCAAGTCCACCCTTGCGGACCGGATCATCCAGCTTTGTGGGGGGCTTTCGGATCGGGAGATGGAAGCTCAGGTGCTCGACTCGATGGATCTCGAGCGCGAACGCGGCATCACGATCAAGGCGCAGACGGCGGCGTTGCGTTACAAGGCACGCGACGGCCAAACCTATCAACTCAATCTCATCGATACACCCGGTCACGTCGATTTTTCCTATGAAGTGAGCCGTTCGCTGGCAGCCTGCGAAGGCGCTTTGCTCGTCGTAGACGCGTCACAGGGTGTCGAGGCTCAAACGGTGGCCAACTGTTACACCGCCATCGAGCAGGGGGTCGAGGTCGTACCCGTGCTCAACAAGATCGATTTGCCTTCGGCCGATCCGGATCGGGTGATTGCCGAAATAGAAGATATCATCGGCATCGTCGCGGACGACGCCGTGCGGGCGAGCGCCAAGACAGGCGAGGGTGTGGCCGATATTCTGGAAGCAACCATCGCGCGCATACCCGCGCCCCGGGGCAATCCGGACGGGCCGCTGAAGGCGCTGATCATTGATTCCTGGTTCGACAACTACGTCGGCGTGGTGATGCTGGTGCGCGTGGTGGATGGTGCATTGCGTCCCAAGGACCGTATTTTGCTCATGTCGAACAAGGCAAACTACTTGTGCGAGCAGGTAGGAGTGTTCACACCCAAATCGCAAACCCGCGGCGAACTGCTGGCAGGCGAAGTGGGGTTCATCATTGCGGGCATCAAGGAGCTCAAAGCCGCTCAGGTGGGCGATACGGTAACGCTGATGGACCGGCCAGCCACTAATCCGCTGCCGGGATTTAAGGAGATCAAACCGCAGGTTTTCGCCGGGCTCTATCCGGTTGAGGCGAACCAGTACGAGGCCCTACGCGACGCACTGGAGAAACTTCATCTGAATGACTCGTCCCTGCGCTACGAGCCGGAAACCTCGCAGGCGCTGGGCTTTGGTTTTCGTTGCGGATTTCTTGGCTTGCTGCACATGGACATCGTGCAGGAGCGCCTGGAACGAGAGTACGACATGGCGCTGATCACGACGGCGCCTACCGTGGTATACGAAATCCAGATGCGCGATGGGTCGGTGGTGGAGATCGAGAATCCGTCGAAGCTGCCCGACCCGTCGAAGATCGAGGAAATCCGGGAGCCTATCATCACCGCAACGATTCTGATGCCGCAGGACTATGTCGGACCGGTCATGACGCTGTGCAACAACAAGCGCGGCGCACAGCGCAACATGCAATACATGGGCCGCCAGGTCATGTTGACCTACGAGCTTCCCCTGAACGAAGTTGTCATGGACTTTTTCGACAAGCTCAAATCCGTCAGCCGTGGCTATGCATCTCTGGACTATGACTTCAAGGAGTTTCGCGGGGCCGACCTGGTTAAACTGGATATTCTCATCAACGGCGAGCGCGTGGACGCCCTCTCGCTGATCGTCCACCGATCAAATAGCCAGTACCGCGGCCGCGAGCTTGCTACGCGCATGCGCGAGTTGATTCCCCGGCAGATGTTCGACGTCGCCGTGCAGGCCGCCATCGGCTCGCACATCATCGCTCGCGAATCAGTCAAGGCGCTGCGGAAGAACGTTCTGGCGAAATGCTACGGCGGTGATATTTCACGCAAGCGAAAGCTGCTCGAAAAGCAGAAGGCCGGGAAGAAACGCATGAAGCAGATTGGCACCGTTGAAATCCCGCAAGAGGCATTTCTGGCCATTCTGCAGGTGGAAAACAAATAGCCGGCTGGCAATCTGATAGGTAATGAAAGATGAATTTTGCCTTACTGATGTTGATTCTGTTGCTGGTTACCGGTTCGATCTGGTTGCTCGATTCCCTGGTGCTACGACGCCACCGGGACAAGGGTGCCAAGGAGCCCTGGTGGATCGAGTATCCGAAAAGTTTTTTTCCGATCATCCTGATCGTTTTCCTGCTGCGCTCTTTCCTCGTTGAGCCGTTCAAGATACCCTCGGGTTCGATGATTCCGACCTTGCTGGTCGGCGATTTCATCCTGGTGAACAAGTTCACCTACGGTATCCGCCTGCCGGTTGCGAACAAGAAGATCCTCGACATCAATCTGCCAAAGCGGGGCGAAGTCATGGTGTTCCGTTATCCGGAGAATCCCACGCTCGATTACATAAAGCGCGTGGTGGGTATCCCCGGCGACAGGATCGAATACCGTAACAAGCGGCTGACCATCAACAATGAACTCGTAGAGGTCGAGAAAGCTGCCGATTACCAGTATGTCGATGGCGGGTTGAGCTTCGTCAATTCAGTGCGATTCTGGGAAACGCTTGGCAGCTACAAGCATTCCATTATCATCAATCCGGAGGCCCCCCCCCTGCAGTTGGCTGGCGTCAAGCAGTTTCCGCAGCGGGACAACTGTGTTTACAATGAACAGGAGTTCACCTGCCTGGTGCCGCCTGGAAACTATTTCATGATGGGCGACAACCGCGATTCAAGCTCCGACAGTCGCTACTGGGGTTTCGTGCCTGAGCAGAACATTGTCGGCAAGGCATTCCTGGTTTGGTGGAATTTCAGCGAATTGAAACGCATCGGCAACCGTATCAACTAGCGGGAGTGGACATGAATCGTCAACGCGGTGTGACTTTCGTCGGCATGGTATTCATTGCGGGTTTGATCGTTTTTGCTGCCATTATCGGGCTGAAACTGATTCCGGCCTACATCGAGTACGCCACCGTGGTGAATCATTTGCGTGACATAGCGCGCTCGCCGGAAGCGCGTGGCGCCTCTCCCAAGGATATCCAGACGATGTTCAGCCGCCGGGCGCAGATCGATGCGATTGAAGTCGTCAAGGGCGAAGACATCGAGGTCGAGAAGGAGGGTGATCGGGTGCTCCTGAGCACGGCCTATTCGACCAAGATCAAGTTGTTCGGCAATCTGAGCGCGTGTATCGATTTCGTTGCTTCGAGCGGGAATTGACGGGCGCCTGCGCGGCGTTGCTCCATGCCTGAAGGGCCCATCGAACGCCGTCTGGGCTACCGGTTCGCCAATGCAGCATTGCTCCAACAGGCGCTGACCCATCGCAGCTTCGGCGTACCTCACAACGAGCGCCTTGAATTTCTGGGCGACGGATTGTTGAATTTCGTCGTGGCACGTCTGTTGTTCGAGCAGTTTCCCGCGCTGGCCGAGGGCGATCTGTCTCGTCTGCGTGCCGGCCTGGTGAATCAGCAGGCGCTCTCGGAAATCGCCGCGGCGCTTGCACTGGGAGATCACCTGCGCCTCGGCGAAGGAGAACTCAAGAGCGGCGGCTTCCGTCGACCGTCGATACTCGCGGATGCATTCGAAGCGCTGATCGGCGCCATCAATCTCGATGGGGGTTTCCCGGCCGCCGAGCACGTCCTGATCGGACTTTATCGCCCGTTACTGGGTGCCATCGATCCTTCGGCGTCGGGCAACAAAGACCCGAAAACTCGCCTCCAGGAGTATCTGCAAGGCAAGAAACTGGCATTGCCGCATTACGGGATCGTATCTGTAACAGGCGAAGCGCACGAACAGCTGTTTCGCGTGGAGTGCGTGATAGCAGAACTTTCCATCCGCTCGCAAGGAGAAGGCGCGACGCGCAGGGCCGCAGAGCAGGAGGCCGCACGCAGTGCATTCGACATGGCGGCGGCGCAGAAGAAATGACTTCCGCCGTACACCGTACCGGGCATATCGCCATTATAGGCAGACCGAACGTCGGCAAGTCGACCCTGCTCAATCGAATGCTCGGCATGAAACTCAGCATTACTTCGAACCGACCACAGACGACGCGTCATCGCCTCAATGCAATCGTGTCTGCTCCCGACGCGCAGATGGTGCTGGTCGACACGCCCGGTTTCCAGACTGAACACAGCGGCGAACTTAACCGCATCATGAATCGCACCGTTACGCAAAGCCTGGACGGGGCCGATGCGGTGTTGTTCGTCATCGAGGCGATGAGGTTCGGCCGCGACGATCGCAAACTCCTGCCGTTGCTGCCGAAAGACATTCCCGTGATTCTGGTGGTCAACAAGCTGGACAAGGTTCCAGATCGAGCGGCGTTGCTTCCCTTCCTCGATCAAATGAGCAAGGTGTTCCCTTTTGCCGAGATCGTCCCCGTAAGTTCGGCCAAGGGAACTCAAGTAGCGCATTTGCGCGACGTCATCAAGGCGTATCTACCGGAGGGCCCGCCCCTATACGCCGACGACGAGATCACTGATCGACCCGAACGATTTCTGGCGGCGGAACTGGTGCGCGAGAAATTATTCCGCCTGCTCGGCGAGGAGTTGCCGTACGCGGCCACGGTAGTGGTCGAAAAATTCGAAATGCGCGACGCACTGCGTCACATACAAGTGGCGATAGTGGTCGATAAGACCAATCACAAGTCGATGGTCATAGGCAAACGCGGTGAGAAGCTCAAGCAGATCGGAACCCAGGCGCGCATCGACATGGAGAAATTGTTCGGCGGAAAAGTGTTCCTGGAGCTGTGGGTGCAGGTCAAAGGCGGGTGGGCCGACAGTGCCAGATCACTGAAGAACCTTGGCTACGATTAACAGCAGCGCGGGCGGTGGGGCGAGCGACAGGCAGAGGCGCGACGGACAACCCGCATTCGTGCTGCATACCTATGCGTTTCGCGAGACCAGCCTGGTAGTGGAGGTCTTCTCCCGCAATCATGGCCGGATCGGACTGGTCGCTCGCGGCGCGCGCCGTCCGAAATCCGCGTTGCGTGGCCTGATGATGGCGTTCCAACCGCTCCTGTTGAGCTGGTCCGGCAAGTCGGAATTACGCACACTGCACAAAGCCGAATGGCAGGGCGGTATCCCCCAACTGCAAGGCCTTGGGTTGATGTGCGGGTTCTACCTGAATGAATTGCTGATGAAGTTTCTTGCCCGCGAGGATCCGCACGAAGCGCTGTTCATTTTTTATCAGGATGCCATCACCGCGCTCTCCCGTGCTGCCGAGCCCTCCGCCACGCTGCGGCGTTTCGAGAAGCATTTGTTGAAGGAACTCGGTTACGCACTGGTCCTCGATCGGGAGGCCGATTCGGGCCACCCCATTGATCCACGCAAACGTTACACTTATGTCATCGAACGCGGACCGATCGCCCTCGAACGCGGCGCGGATGCGCCGTTGGAGATTTCCGGTCAGACATTGATCGATCTTGACAACGACGATCTCGAAAGCAACCTAACCCTGGCTCAGAGCAAGTCGCTCATGCGCTTTCTGGTAAATCATTATCTGGGCCGCCAGGAACTGCACACCCGCCAGTTGCTTCGCGAAATTCAGCAGATATGACCAGACTTAGCGTCAACGTCAATAAGGTCGCACTTTTGCGCAACTCGCGCCCGCTTGACGTGCCGAGCGTAGGGCATATTGCGCTGCTCGCGATGGAAGCGGGCGCGGACGGGATCACGGTGCACCCGCGTCCGGACGCAAGGCACATCCGCGAAAACGATGTTCGGGAGCTGTTGCAACTGGTGCGCGGCAGGGGCCTTGAATTCAACATTGAGGGCAACCCATTCCATCAGCTCATGGACGTGGTTCGCCGGCATCTCCCGGACCAGTGCACGCTGGTGCCCGACGCCGCTGGCGCGCTTACTTCGGATCACGGCTGGGACTTGCGGCGCGATGCGTCGCGCTTGCGCCCTGTCATCGCCGAACTCAAGGCAATGGGGGTGCGCGTGAGCCTGTTCATGGATGCAGACGAGAGTACGATGGCGGCGGCGCGTGAGACAGGCGCCGACCGCGTCGAACTCTATACCGAGCCCTATGCACGCAGCTTCGGCAAGGCGAGCCAGGGCGCAACGCTGAGTCGTTACAAGGCCGCCGCGAACGCCGCACAGCGATGCGGCCTGGGTGTAAACGCCGGACATGATCTGAACCGGGACAATCTTCCGGAGTTCCTGCGCACCGTGCCCGGCGTGCTTGAGGTGTCCATCGGACATGCCTTGGTGGCCGACGCGCTTGAATTCGGCATCAAACGCACCGTGGAGTTGTATCTGGATGCGGTGCGTGGCGGAGACGTGAAATGATCGTCGGCGTCGGCATCGACATCGTGGAGGTTTCGCGCATCGAGCGCCTGTTGGGCAGGTATGGAGAACAGTTCGTCCATCGCATTCTCGCCGTAGCGGAGCGACCCGCCTATGTCGCGAGTGCGCGCCCGGTATGGTTTCTCGCTAACCGGTTTGCCGCCAAGGAAGCCGTATCCAAGGCACTCGGCACGGGCTTGCGCTATCCGGTGACGCTGCATGCCATCAGCGTCACCAGCGATACGGCCGGCAAGCCGTCGTTCCGGTTCCATGGACCGATGCTGCAGTATCTGGCAAGCCGCGGGGTCAGCCGGCACCATCTCGGCCTGACACACGAGAGGGGAATGGCATGTGCAATGGTCGTACTGGAGCAATAAAGCCGTGAGCGCTTCCGCATCGCCTGGTCTGGTCATGTTGGATATCGAAGGCAAGCAACTTTGCGAGGCCGATCGCAAGCGCCTGTTGCATCCGCTGACGGGCGGTGTGATCCTTTTTTCGCGAAACTTCGATTCACCCGATCAACTTCAGGCGCTGACCGCCGAGATCCATCGATTACGCCGGCCGCCGCTGCTGATAACGGTCGATCACGAAGGCGGCCGCGTCCAGCGTTTTCGCGCCGGGTTCACCCGCTTGCCGCCCATGCGCGCACTGGGCAAAGTGTGGGACGAGCACCCGCAACGCGCACGCGAACTCTCGCGGGACGCAGGCTATGTGCTGGGAGCCGAGTTGCGCGCGCACGGCATCGATTTGAGCTTTACTCCGGTGCTCGACCTCGATTTCGGTAACAGCTCGGTCATTGGCGATCGCGCGTTTCACTCCCAACCCGAGGCCGTGACGCAGCTGGCAGGCGCCATGATCGAAGGCCTTGCGCTTGCTGGCATGGGCGCGTGTGGCAAGCATTTTCCGGGACATGGGTATATAGCCGCTGATTCGCATACCGACGTGCCGGTGGACACCCGCAGTCTCGCGCAGATCGAGGCGGCAGACCTGGTGCCTTTTCGCGAGCTGGTTCAGCGTGGTTTAACTTCGGTCATGCCTGCACACGTCATTTATCCTGCGGTGGATGAGCGACCCGCCGGATTTTCGAACGTCTGGTTATCCCGGATTCTGCGCGCACAGCTCAAGTTCCACGGAATGATATTCAGCGACGATTTGAGCATGGAGGGTGCCAGGGTGGCCGGCGACATCGTTGCGAGAGCCGAGGCCGCGCTCGATGCTGGTTGCGACATGGTCCTGGTGTGCAATCGACCGGACGCGGCTGATGAGTTGCTAAGCCGCCTGCGGCGTGAAATGCCCCCCGCGTCGCTAGCGAGGCTCGAGCGCCTTCAAGGACGATCTTCTGCCCCGACGCTCGCGGCGCTTAAGGAAAGCGAAGCCTATGGCAAGGCCGTTCAGGGCGTTGCTGCGATTCCCCTGCCAAGCGCGGATGTCCTGGCGCAAAGTCCGCCGGTAGGCGAACGTGGCTGACACCGCGCACGGCCATCATGCTCATCAGCATCCGCCTGGAGGAGGGCGGACATTAATCCTCGCCCTCGTCGTCACCTTGGGCTACGCATTGGTGGAGTTCGGTGCGGGCGTAATGTTTCATTCACTCGCCTTAATGAGCGACGCGGGGCACATGCTGTCTGATGCGATGGCGCTGGGGCTCGCGGCATTTGCCGCCTGGGTCGGAAGTCGGCCTGCAGGAAGCCGCCACTCCTACGGTTTCGCGCGCGCGGAAGTCGTCGCCGCTTTCGTCAACGGTCTGGCCATGCTTCTGATCGTCGTCGTTATTGCGGTGGAAGCCATAGACCGCCTGCTCGATCCCAAGCCTGTGGGCGGCTTCGGGGTGATGGTCGTTGCCTTTGTGGGCCTGCTGGTGAACTTGTTGGTCGCATTCCTCATAGGTCGGGGGGAACGCAATCTCAACACACGGGCGGCACTGCTTCACGTGGTGGGCGACCTTATCGGTTCGGTGGCAGCGATCACCGCGGGTGCGGTCATCTACTTTACCGGCTGGCAGCCCGTCGATGCGTTATTGTCCATGATCATCGCGCTGCTGATTCTGGCCGCTACGGTGCGGATACTCCTGGACGCCCTTCACGTGCTGATGGAAGGAGTGCCCAGTGGGCTCAGGATGGACGACATCGCACGGGCCATCGCATCCCTGGCCGGGGTTCGCGCCGTGCATGACTTGCATGTTTGGAATATCTCTTCAGGGCAGGTAGCGCTTTCCGCTCATGTTGAACTCGAGAACCTCGATAACTGGGCGGTCTTGCTGGAGTCCGGCCGGCAGATGCTGCAGATGCGTTTCGGCATCGCGCACGTCACGCTGCAACCAGAACCGGCAGGAGGCATCAACCCGGGCTATCGTGCGCATGTGAAAATCATTCCGCAGCAGGATACCCATGGTCAGCGTCGCCCCGGGCATGAACACTAGTCCATCAGACGCATTCTGCCTGGATTGCAGGCAATGCGAGCGCCTGGCTGGCTTTCTCGATGCCGTGCGCGCAGAACATCCGGACTATCACGCGCGACCCGTGGCGCCTTTTGGCGATGCCTCTCCGCGCTTGCTGATCGTTGGTCTTGCGCCGGGAATGCACGGCGCCAATCGCTCCGGAAGGCCCTTTACGGGTGACTATGCAGGGGTGTTGCTCTACCAGACCCTGCACAAGTTCGGTTTTGCCAGCAAACCGGTGTCTGTGTCCTTAGATGATGGGCTCGTGCTCACGGGCTGTCGCATAACGAACGCGGTCAAATGCCTGCCTCCGGAGAACAAGCCGAACGGCGACGAAGTCCAACGCTGCAACGGGTTTCTGGCCAGCGAGATCTCCGGCTTGCCCGGCAGGTCGGTCGTGCTGGCGCTGGGCGGCATTGCTCACAGGGCGGTCCTAATGGCCACTGGCGAGCCATTGGCCCGCTTTCGGTTTGCCCATGGCGCCCGCCATGACCTTAGTTGCGGGCTGACGCTATACGATAGTTACCATTGCAGCCGATACAACACCCAGACCCGCCGCCTGACCCCGGCCATGTTCGAACAGGTCTTCGTCGACATTCGGCGTTGGCTCGAAGAAAGCGAAGGCGCTGGCTAGTGTGAACAAGACCGATCCGCCGCCGCAACCGGCGCAGCGCTCTACGTTCGACCCGGTCGAGGTGGTCGCCAATCTGCCGCACTTGCCCGGTGTTTACCGCATGCTCAATGCCGCCGGCGAGGTGCTTTACGTAGGCAAGGCTCGAGACCTGCGCAAGCGCGTTGCGTCCTATTTCCAGAAGACGGCTTCCCTTTCGCCCCGAATTGCGTTGATGGTGGCCCAGGTTCAAGGGCTTGAGACGACCGTTGCGCGATCCGAGGCGGAAGCGTTGTTACTCGAAAATAACTTCATAAAGAGTTTAAGTCCAAGATATAACATACTGTATAGAGACGATAAATCCTA
Source organism: uncultured bacterium (assembly GCA_965233135.1). Taxonomy (GTDB): domain Bacteria; phylum Pseudomonadota; class Gammaproteobacteria; order Burkholderiales; family JACQAP01; genus JACQAP01. Next base: position 23,850 of record CBDDRM010000013.1, read on the forward strand.
TCCCTATCTTATGCTGTCCGGGCACGGCTTTCCCCGGCTGGGCTTTCATCGCGGAGGGTTGGACAAGAGCAATCACTATTTCGGACCCTTCTCGAATGCGGGCGCAGTTCGCGAAAGCATCCGGCTAATGCAGAAAATTTTTCGATTGCGCACTTGCGAGGACACCGTATTTGCGAATCGCTCACGGCCTTGCCTGCTGTACCAGATCAAGCGCTGCACCGGCCCGTGCGCAGGACTCATCGATGCCGCATCCTACGCGGAGGACGTTCGTAGCGCGGCGTTGTTCTTACAGGGCAGGGAGGATGAAGTCATCAGTCGGCTCGAAAAGCGCATGCAAAAGGCCGCAGAAGCGCAATCCTATGAGCAGGCAGCGGCTTACAGGGATCAGATTCGCGCGCTTTCGAAAGTCAGGGAAACCCAGTTCGTGTCCAGTGCTCGCGGCGTAGACGCCGATATCGTCGCCTTGTCGAGCGCCGGCGGGCTGATCTGCGTAAACCTCGTGGTCGTGCGGGGCGGTCAGCACCGTGGGGACAAAAGCTTCTTCCCGCAGAATGCGCGCGACCAGGACGAGGAGTCCGCCTTGGAAGCATTTTTGGAGCAGCACTACGTTGGTCGCGATGTGCCCCCTGCCATCATTCTGAACAGATCCGTCGACACCGATGCACTCGAGCAATTGCTCACGCAGCAGGCTGGAATCAAAGTGCAGTTCAACAGCAATCCTGCTGGTGAGCGTCGGGTATGGCTGCGCATGGCGGAGAAGAATGCCGACCTCGCGATCGCGCAAAGAATCGCGGCGCACGCCACGCAGGAAGCCCGACTCACGGCATTACAGCAAGCGCTCAATCTGGGCGATAACATCCACCGGATCGAATGTTTCGACATCAGCCACACCATGGGCGAAGCCACCGTGGCATCCTGTGTGGTTTATGATCGGGCCGCGATGCAGCCCAGCGAGTATCGGCGGTATAACGTGTCCAATATTGCAGCGGGCGATGACTACGCCGCCATGCGCCAGGTACTCGAGCGGCGTTATCGCAAGATCGTGGAAGGCGAGGGCCGGTTGCCGGATCTGATTTTGATCGACGGGGGCAAGGGCCAGGTCCGTGCCGCGTTCCAGGTGCTTGGAGAGCTCGGATTGAGCGACTTGCCCATGATTGGTGTAGCCAAGGGAGAGGAGCGCAAAGCAGGCCTCGAACAGTTGATATTCCCGCAAGGCGACGAGCCGTTGCGGCTGCCGGCGGACAACGCTGGGTTGCATCTGATTCAGCAAATTCGCGACGAGGCCCATCGTTTTGCGATTTCTGGCCACCGCAATCGTCGCGCGAAAGCCCGTAACCAGTCTACCCTCGAGGAGATTGCCGGGGTAGGGAGCAAACGTCGCCAACGGCTGTTGTCGAGATTCGGCGGGTTGAAGGGAGTGGCGTCCGCCAGCATCGAGGAGCTTTCTCAAGTGGAGGGTATAAGCAGAGAGCTCGCCGAAAAAATCTACCAGCAGCTACACTGACGCATCATGCCTCTCAATCTACCCAATCTGCTGACCTGGCTGCGCATTCTGATGATCCCGCTTCTGGTGGGCGTGTATTATCTTCCGCATGGGTGGATTGCCAATCACGACAAGAATCTGGTCGCCACGCTGATCTTCAGCTTCGCTGCGATCACGGACTGGCTGGACGGCTATCTGGCGCGCGCGCTGAACCAGACGTCCTCATTTGGCGCGTTCCTGGACCCGGTAGCAGACAAGCTGATGGTCGCCACGGCGTTGATTGTGCTAGTGTGGCTCGGTCGGGTCGAAGGCTTCATAGCGGCCATTATCATCGGCAGAGAGATCGCGATATCCGCCCTGCGTGAATGGATGGCACAGCTCGGACGCAGCAAAAGCGTTGCCGTGTCTTTTCTTGGCAAGGTCAAAACGGTGTCACAGATGGCAGCGATAATTTTGCTGCTGTATCACGACCGGTTATTCCAGATGAACGTAGGCGAGAGACAGGTCGAACTGGTCGCTCACGTCATCGGCACGTTCCTGATTTTCGTCGCCGCCATTCTCACGTTATGGTCGATGGCGTATTATCTGAAAATGGCTCTGCCCAGCTTACAGAGGGAAGAATAGCGCCCGGCGTTACCTTGACAAAACGACGCCCCGCCCTATAATGCCGGATCGGTTTTTTTGCGCGGGAATAGCTCAGTTGGTAGAGCGCAACCTTGCCAAGGTTGAGGTCGGGAGTTCGAGCCTCCTTTCCCGCTCCAGATTGTCCCAGGGAAAACGCGCACTGCCGTTTTCCCTTTTAATTTTCGCCGACCCTGGACGCACCCGGGTTCGCAAAGCGCAGCTCTAACAGCCCGCGCTCACCCGGCGGGGTGGCAGAGTGGTCATGCAGCGGCCTGCAAAGCCGTGTACGCCGGTTCGATTCCGACCCCCGCCTCCAGTATTTTCCGTCCTAGCCAATCCGGCGCCATGCCCAGTTGCTCCGCGGTTGCCCACGAGCGTTTTCGGCCTTTGTCCGGCAACTCATGATCCAAACGGATTAAACGCGCGCGAGTCGCGCTGACATGGTGCAAATACAGCGCTGGTATGTTCGTGGCAGCAAGGGGTCGGTCGCTTGGGAAGCGCAACCGATGTAAGCCAATCAAGGGCGGAAGCACGTCATGCTAGATGCATTCGGACTGAGTCAGTATTCCGGCGAAGGCGCGGTTGAAGACGTCGAAGCAGCCGGGGCGCCTTTGGACGAACCTGTTTCTGGGCCCGTAACCCGCATAGCCTCCACGTCAGTATGGGCGGTTGAAGTCGTCACAACTTATCAGGAATTTCTGAATCTCAAGCCGATCTGGGACGCGCTGGTCGCGCAAGCCAATTCGGATCACCCGTTTATCGGACACGAATGGGCGCGCGCGTGGTGGGACGCTTTTGGAGCGGGCCAGAAGCTCAATGTTCTACTAGTCCGTGCTAACGGTCACCCGGTGGCGATCGTGCCTTTGATGTCAAGCAGACGCTGGGTGTGCGGCATACCTGTTCGCCAACTCCAATTCATCTGGAATGTGTTCGTCGAGCGTTGCGATTTCATTGTCGGACCCTGGCCCCGGGCCGCTTATCGCGCCGCGCTGACGCACTTGCTGAACCATTCCAAAGAATGGGATTTGCTGCTATTGCACCAGCTGCCAGAAAATTCTCCGACAATTGCAGAATTTCGCCGCCTGGGTTCAGGGCAGGGTATCCGTGTCGAAACGCGCAAGTCGGCAGCCTCGCCTTACCTGCCCATCAACGGAACATGGCAGGATTATCAGACACGCCTCCATGCCAAGCATCGGTCGAACCTGCGCAACCGTCACAAGCGCCTCGAACGACTGGGCAGTGTAGCACTCGAGGTCATTACCTCGTCCGAGGCCGTGGCGCAAGCGCTCGAAGACGGTTTCCGCCTGGAAACGGCAGCCTGGAAAGGGCGCGCCGGCAGTGCCATTGGAAGTTGTCCGCAAAGGCGCCACTACTACACGCAGCTTGCGCAGGCTGCTGCACAGCGCGGCGTGCTGCGCCTGTGCTTTCTGACACTCGATGGTATCCGCATCGCGTTCGGCTATTTCATAGAGCAAGGCAACAAAATGTATTTGCTCAAACCGGGCTACGACCCGTCTTATGCCGCTTACTCGCCATCGAACCTGCTGTGTGATCTGGTGCTGCGCGACGCTTTCGATCGTCAAGTCAGTGAAGTTGATTTTCTGGGATTGGATGATCCATGGAAACTCCAATGGACCAAGCAACTGAGGTTGCACTATTGGCTTTATGCGTTTCCCGATCGGCCGAAGTCCCGCTTCGTACACTTGTTGAGGTTTCGCCTGCAACCCGCTTTGGGCCGAATGCAGTTCCTAAAGACGCTGTGCCGCACCGCCCTTGTTATCTTGACGAATGCCTGTCGGTGCAAAGTGGCCGCGGAAACCTGCGTGCGCGACAGATGATGCGACGGATCACAGGCGCGATTCATGTGCCCGAAAATGTCGCCGTCGACGAGCCGCCTGCCGTGGTGCTGTGTGGCGGGGGCCTCGGGGCTTACGATATCGTGCGGACCCTTGGTGAGGCGGGCATCCGGTCGTCGGTATTCGCGTCTCACTGTGATGATGTGGCGTTTCGCTCGCGGTTTGTCCGGCGAACGCTGCTCTTGCCCGAGTTCCGGGCCGCCAATTTTGAAGAGATCCTGTTGCGGATTTCTGCCCATTTTGAACGAACGCCCGATGCCGAACGCCCGGTTCTGCTCCACGCCGGCGACTCGGAAACGTTGTTCGTCTCTCGCCATCGAGAAGTGCTGAGGAAGTGGCTCCGGTTTGTGCTGCCGCCGCCGGATCTGGTGGAAAGCGTGACGAGTAAAGCGCGCTTCGTAGAACTGGCCCGAACCGCGAATTTGCCCGTGCCGGCATCCAGGGCTTTTGCCAACGTGGCCGAGTTGGAGTGGGCGATCGGCTCATTGCAGTTTCCCTGCATCGTCAAACCGGCGCGCAACCAGGACTGGTTCTGGGAAACCGATGCATTACGCGCACGTTTCGGCGGCTATAAAGACGCCTTGCGCAAATTCGAGGGGGCCGGCGCGTTGCGCGATTTTTGCGCCGGGCTGCCGCGCCGCGGCGACGCATTGGTCGTGCAATCGTATATCGATGGCCGCGACGAACACCTGGTGAGCTTCCATGGTTATCTCGATGAGCGCTCTCAATGCCTGGGCTACTTCCTGACCCGAACGGTGCGAACCAATCCGCCTCGTAGCGGGGACACCACCTGTTGCGAAATGTTTCGGGATGACATGCTGGCACGCATGAGCCAGGAGTGTCTTGCGCGCATCCGATTTCAGGGGATCGTCAAGATCGACTATAAATGGGACGCGCGCACCCGGCGTTACTTCCTGCTCGAAATCGAGCCGCACTTTCAAACCGCGCATTTGCTCGGTGCTAGCGCCGGAATCAATCTTGCGCGTATTGCCTACGGTCACGCTCGCGGCGAACACCAAGAGCCGGCAAAGGCTTGCGACAGCGGCTATCGGTTACTTGATCTGCGCGAAGACTTCAAGGCTTACTGGCACGGCTACCGCAAGACCCGGGAATGGAGCGGGGCGGGATATCTGCGCTCGCTGATCGGCAAAAACCGGTACCGACTGTTCAATGCACGCGATCCGATCCCGTGCATATACGCCGGTTTCAGCTACTTGCAGAGCAAGCTGATGCGCACGAGTCGCGCATCGCCACGCGTGCTGCCAGGCGTCCAATGAATCCTGCCGGTGAAGCAGTAACTGCGACAAGTCCTACCGTGCGACAGCTCGGACGACGGGCATTGACGCTTGGCGGCGCTAATGCTTTTGACTATGCCATCCAGTTCCTGGTGCCCGTGGTGCTGGTCCGCTGTCTGGATACCGCTGGGTTCGGCGAATATAGATTGCTGTGGCTTGCCGTGGGCACGGTCATGACATTGGCAACCCTTTCCATGCCCGGAAGTCTTTACTACTTCCTGCCACGTTCGGACTCCGCGACCAAGAGACTTTACATCAATCAGGTATTGCTGTTTCTCACGTTGAGCGGCCTGATTTCCGCATGGGCCGTCAGCAGCTGGAATCCTTGGCTGCCCGACGAGATGCATATTCTCACCGCGCACGGGGCACTGGTGCCGGCGTTTGTCGTGTTATGGGTCGTTGCGGCGCTGCTCGATGCGCTGCCAGCAGTCGACGAACGTGTCACGTGGCAAGCCAAGACGATCATAAGTTTGTCCATGGTTCGCGGAATCACGCTTTCGCTGGCCGCGTTTCTGACGAACGACATCGAGATCGTGATGCTCGCGTTGCTCGGATTCGTAGTCCTCAAGGTGGTAGTAATGCTGAAATACGTGGTCCGGCATCACGGCCTGCGCGGCCCGGTGCTGCGCTGGGGCACGTTCAGCGGCCAACTGGTATATGCGGCGCCTCTTGGCCTTGCCGGTGCTCTCTACGGGCTGCGCACGCAGGCAGACCAGTGGGTGGTTGCGGCGCTCTTTCCGTTGGGCATGCTGGCGGCATTCTCGATTGCCACCGTCCTGGCACCGCTGCTGAACCTGTTTCGACTGTCGGTCAACTACTCGTTCATGCCAAGCATGAGCCGGCTCGAGGCGGCGGGCGACATTTCCGGTCTGCTCAAACTAAACAGCCAGGCGAACATCATGGTCGCAACACTCGTCTATCCGCTGTTCGCTTTTGCGTTCGTATTCGCCGAAGAACTTATCACGATCATCTATACCAGCGCCTACGTCGAGGCCGCCCCTGTCATGCGCGCGTACATCATCGGACTTGCGCCGCTCGTAATCGAGCTCTCGACCATCACGATGCTGCTGCGCCAGGCCCCTTTCATGATGGGCGTGAATCTGGTGGGTCTGATCGTGGCGGTGCTGCTGAACATCTGGTTTGCGCATCGGCTCGGGTTAATGGGAGCAGCCATAGGCACCGCGGTGACCATGTATCTCGACCGTGCTGCGATGCTATGGCGCATTTCGCGCGTCACGCGTGTGCCCATACAACGCCTGCAGGATTGGCAAGCTCTCGCCCGGCCGGTCGTGTTGTCGATAGTGGCGGCGGTGATCGCATGGGGTTTGGTCGGGCAATGGTTCGTTGCCAGCAGCCCGTATCTGAGCGCGACCGTCGGCGGCCTGCTTCTGGTCATTGGCTATGGCGCGATACAGGGGCTGCTGCGCATAGGTTCCGGCCGTAGCTTGGCGCTACTGCGCTTAAAGTGGCCATGATCGTTCCCCTATAATCCGGCGCCCGAACGGGCGCATGGACATGTTGCTCGCCACGCATTCACCGCGACATTTGCCTAGATTTGCGGTGCCGAGCCGGTACCCGTTCGCATCGACCTCACAACCGGCTCTTTCCGCGTTATCCTTCGCGCCTGATATCTGCCCGGATGGTGAAATTGGTAGACACAAGGGACTTAAAATCCCTCGGTCCTTTAAAAGACCATGCCGGTTCGACCCCGGCTCCGGGCACCAACACTTCTCGACGATGAATTTTTGATGGAGCGCATTACTTCCCGGCAGAATCCACGCTTCAAGCACGCGCGCGCGATCGGAACATCCGTCCGCGAGCGAAAAAAGAGACACCAGTTGTTCATGGAAGGCACGCGCCTGATCGGATCTTATGCGGCGCACTTCGGGCTGCAAGACGGCATGCTACTGGTCAGCGAGAACGGCATCAAACAGACAGCCGTACAGGCAATATGCCAGTCCGCACCATCGCACAGCACATACCTTGTTACCGACGAACTGTTCGCACATATTTCTCGGGTCGACGCACCGGAAGGCATCGTCTGTATTGCTCCTACCCCTCGTGTCGAGATGAATACTCCCAACAACGATTTTCGCATCCTGCTGGAGGGCGTTCAGGATCCGGGCAACCTTGGCGGCTTGTTAAGAACAGCAGCCGCGGCCGGGGCAAGCTCGGTGTATCTGAGCAAAGGCTGCGCAGATGCCTGGTCTCCGAAATCGCTGCGTGGCGGGATGGGTGCGCAGTTTGTATTGCCGTTACGCGCGGAGGTCGAACTGGCGTCAGCGCTGGCAGACTTTCGTGGCACGATCCTTAGCACCAGCCCCCGGGCGCAGCAAACGATCTACGAAGTCGATCTTCGTGGTCCCGTCGCGATGATTTTCGGCAACGAGGGCAGGGGACTGCGCGACGACGTGATGGCCTTGGCAAATCAACTGGTCAGCATTCCCATGACCGCGGGCGTGGAATCGCTCAATGTGGCCGCCGCGGCGGCCATTTGCTGTTTTGAGCGCGCCCGGCAGTTGCGCCAACAAGCCTGACTGGAAGTCGTACGCGGCGTGTGGACGTTGCGTGCGGTTCGAACTCACATCGCGGATTTGATCGGCACTCAATCGATTGGCGCATTGGTGCAGCAGATTCCCGACGCGCGGAGACGGTGTTCCCAAGCCTGCGGGATTTGTGTTTGGAGTAGTAGTGGCAGGGGTCTGGCTCTCCGATAGAGCTGAACGGCCGAATTCCGAGTCTTTCCAGAATTTGACATAATATACATTATGCGCATAGGTAGCGCTAAGACGGCCACGGTTCATGCCGGCGCCCCGGACGTTAATCGTGCGACTGGAAAGCCTTGGCCGACTTGAACAGTCTGAAGAAGTTTGCCGTGGTAGCCTCGCCG
>CBDDRM010000014.1:0-14424 GCA_965233135.1 uncultured bacterium
GCGCCTTGGGCGCCGTTACCGGCTTGCGGTGGCGGATGAGCCGGCGCTGCGGCTTTTGGACTGCGTCGTACGGCGTTTACTGTGGGCAGGTTTGCGTGCCGGCGGCACCTTTCCCCCGGCGCGGCGGGCTTCGGACAAGCCGATTGCAATCGCCTGTTTACGGCTCGTCACCTTCTTGCCGGAGCGGCCGCTCTTGAGCGTGCCCGCCTTTCGCTCCTTCATCGCCTTGCCGACTTTTGCCGATGCCTTCTTTCCGTATTTGCTTGCCATGGCCATGCTCCTTCGGTAAGTGGGACAGGATGTCCGAGGTATGACCGGTGCGACAGGAGATAGTGCCCGGCGCTAAAAGCCGCCAAGGATCAACTGTTTGCCAGGTGGTTCAACACTCGCCGGCCGACCGCCGGAGCACGCCGCCTCGTGTCCCAGCAGCGCACCCTTGCGGTCCAGCCCGCCGGCATAGCCCGTGAGTGAGTTATCCGCTCCGATCACTCGATGGCAGGGAATGACGATGGAAACTGGATTGCGCGCATTCGAATGGCCGACCGCGCGCGCCGCGCCCGGCCGCCCGATCCGCCGTGCCAGTTCGCCATAAGAGATGGTTTCGCCGAACGCAATCTTGCACAGCTCGCGCCAGACGGTCTTCTGGAATGCGGTGCCCTTCGGCGCAAGCGGCAAGTCGAACATTGTTAACCGCCCTTCGAAGTAAGCACGCAATTGCGTGTCGGTCCGCTCGAAAGGTTCGGCCGTTGGGTCGAGAACCCAGTCGTCTCGCGCCTCCGGGCGATGCTTGTCGCGGTCGGTATGCAATCCGGTCAAAGCCGTCCCGTCGGACATCAGCAACAGCGGTCCGACAGGACTGTCGAAATTCGTGATCCAGGTGGTCATGCAAGCGATCTCCTACCCGTCGCACGCTCCGGTCGGCAGCGCAGACAAGCGCAAAACCCGCCTGCTCGGCGTGCGCAGCATGTTGGTAAAAAGTGCAGTTGCGCTGCAATGGTCGCCGCGAGCTGCAAACCAGCCGGCAGTAGATGCCGGTGGACGAAAGTTCAGGATTCGGTTCTTGTCGTTCATGGATGCAGCTTCGGCACCGAGACCGGTGCGCAGCAACCACCTCCCCAGTCTGTCTACCATATCTGGTAGCTTTAGCTGATCAAGGCTACCACATTTAGTAGACCGTGGGGAGCAGAACCCTGACCGAGTGCACCCCGACCGGTTGCCGGCGCATGGCTGTAGACCGGATGGCGGGCTGCGTGGTCCCGGCGTGCCGGATGGCGCGCCGGCGCTGCCCGGAGGGTCAGCCAGCGCGGCCGCTAGCCGCTTCAGAATGTTTTATTTGCGACGTCGGCACCGGATCGCCGGAAGTGGCGATACCGGCCTACCATTCGCGCCAGCCAACCAGCAACGGAAAATACAAGGCACGGCTGGCGCCTCCGAGCGCCGCGGCATAGGCATCGAGCTGCGCGGCGTAGCGGGTTTGCTCCCGATCGAGAAAGCCCTCGATATCGGCGCCTTCATGTGCGCTCGTCTTGTAGTCGATCGCCCACCGGTTGCCGCGGGTATCCCGTATCAAGCGATCGATTACTAGGCTTCGCGAACGTGTCCGGATGCGATACTCGCACTTTGCCTCTGCATGCGGCCCCAGGATCCAGCGGCCTTTTTCGTCGGACATCGCATTGCGCAGCGCCTGCAGCACGCGCAGCGTCACGGCTTCGATCTCCGCGCTGCCGACTCCGCGCGAGCGTAACTGCGCGCGAACCGCTGCGCGCAGCCGTTCAACGCGTGCGTCATCCCATCCTTCGAGACAATCCTCCGCCATGCGCCGCAGCCAGGCATGCACCACGGTACCCATGTGGCGGGCCGTCTCGCCTGCCCAGGAAAACTCGACCTGATTTTCCATGACCGGATCCGTCGGGCGCCACTGCAATGCGGCAGGTGCCTGCGGCAGCACGAAATCCGCGGGGAGTCGCCGTAGCGGGGCATCAATCGCGTTCGATTCCGCGCTCGACTGCGCGGGCGGGCCGGCGGGCTTTTTCGCCTCGCGTGCCCACGCAGGCCAGGCGATCCCCAGCAAACTTCTTTTCGAAGGCGCCTTCAGTTCACCGTCTGGCCCGCACTTTACGCAGGCTAGCAGATGCAAGTGCGATTCGGCGCGCGTCACGGCCACGTAGAGCAGCCGCGCCGCTTCGATATCTTCCGCTGCCTTGTCGAGCTCCCGGACATAGTCATACAACGGCTCGGATTCACCGCCGGTGGCATCGATAGGCGCCAGCAACAACCGACCGCCGACCAGGCTGCGCCACGCGAAGAGCGGTTTTCTGCCTGAACCCGGCGGCCGGTCCAGACCCGGAACAATCACTGTGCCGAACTCCAGACCCTTCGCCTTGTGGATGGTCATGATCTCCACGGCGTCGGGTCCGGCGTTGACATCGGGTATGGCGTAAAGCGTTTGCAGGCGCCGGGCCAGGACGGAAAAGTCGGCGAGTTCGCCCGCCACTTCCAAACGCTCCAGTTCGTCGAAAAAAATGTCCGCATCCTCCAGATCCGTGGCGTCATGGACGCAGGCAGGTCCGCCCAAAGCGAGCCACGCACCTTCCACCCTGTCGCGAAGCGTGCCGCGCATCCGGTTCGCAAGCGCAGGCGTCAGCACCTCGCGCAAGCGCGCAAGGCGCGGCATATCCTGCATCAGTTCCCAGATGGTGGAATCGGTCTTGCCTTCGGATAATGCACAAAGTTCCTGCAGCGTGAGTCCGCACCACGGCGCACGCAAAACCGCCAGCCACGCGATGCGATCCGCGAAGTGGGTGAGCGCGCGCGTGAGCGCATAAAGATCCTGCACGACCTGCTTCTCACCCAGCTGTTCGATTTCCACTGCGCGAAAGCGGATGCCGGCGTCCTTCAACGCCGGAACGATCGCATCGAGGTGACTGCGGTTGCGCACCAGAATCGCCTTTTTCCCCTTGGCCCCCCGCAGCAGCTCGAGCACGCGCCGTACTTCTGCCTGGCGATCGGCGAAGGTCTCGATCAGCGGAGCGGCACCCGGCAAAGTCGCCTTGAATGGCAGCGAGGGCGAGTACGCCACAGCGCCGGCAGATTCATCTTCGGCCCCCGGCAGAATATGCGGGAAGCTGGCATTGACCCACTCCACGATTGCCGCCTGCGAGCGGAAGTTGGTCGAAAGCGTCAAAGGTTCGAGTTCGACTCCTCCCAGTCCCGCGCGGCGTGCCTGCAAAAAAAGGCCGACCTGCGCGTCGCGGAAACGATAAATCGACTGCATCGGATCGCCGACGACGAACAACGTTCGCCCATCCCCGGGTTCCCACCCGGCGGTCAGCCGTTCGAGCAGTTCCCATTGCGAGTTCGAGGTGTCCTGGAATTCGTCCACCAGCAGGTGGCGCACGCGCACGTCCATCGACAGCAGCAGATCAGTTGGCTCATCCGGCGTTCCAAGTGCGTGCAGGGCGGCATGCGCGATCTGCGTGAAATCCACTTCGCCACGTTCGGAAAACAGGGCAAGCAACTGAGTAAGAGCCGGCTCGAGCAATGCAAGAATGGCGTCCAGTGCCTCCCACTGGGCATCGGAATAGCGCGGCATCGGCGCGGTTCGTAGCGCGCACAGCGCCTCGCGCAAACCGGGTATGGCCACAAGATGCGCGGGTGCCGGGGGGCGTCTGCACCATTCTCCTGCCTTGGTCAGCACTTCCTGGGCAAGTTGCACGGAAGCATGCGGGTATAACAACTGCGCGTTGTGCAGAAGCCGCGCCGCTTCAGCGGCGAGGGTCGACTCAAGTTCCTCGCGCGGCGGCGCCTGGCCGGTTTTGCGCAGCCATTGGTCGCGCCGTTCGAGCATGACGGCAAGCAGGCGCGTCGCATCCATGACGTTGTTGTCCAGGTGTGCCAGCAGTCTGGACACGGACGGAGTAAGCCTGGCAAGCGTGCGCGCGGCGGCTTCCTCGTACAGCTTGGCCGGGTCTTCGGCGATTGCCGGGTGCGCGTCGAACCGCGCCAGTACCGGGATTTGCCGCGTCAGCGCGGCGCACAGTGCATCGATGGTCTGGATTCGCAGGCGCGGTGCGAGATCGTGCGGAAGATTCTCGAGGACGCGCTTTCGCATTTCTGCCGCAGCCTTCTTGCTGAACGTGATGGCAACGATCTCTTCGGGTTTGTCCACCGTTGCGAGCAGTTTCAAATATCGCTGCACCAGCAGTTCGGTTTTACCGGAACCTGCCGGTGCCTGCACAATGAAGGAGCGCGTAACATCCAGCGCCCGTTCGCGCTCCCTCGAATCAGGCGCGATCATGTTGGAATTACGGTTCCTCGGCACCGTTTTCGATCTCCGCCAGCACATTGATTTTTTCGTAGACACGGCAAAGCGGCTGCAAGTCGCAGTAGCGGCATGTTTGCAGAAGCTTCTTGGGATCGACGCGCGCATCACCGGTTGCGAAACCCACCCCAAGAGCCTCGATGGCGCTTTTCCATCCGGCCAATACCGCGCTCCACTCCCCGGACGCCTTGACATCGGGGAGGAGCGCCTGCTGCGAAGCACATCCCATGAAGCGCATTTCGCCCGTCTTGAGCCGGGCAAACGCAATGGCCGCGATTTCTTCCGGTGCGTTGACCGCGTACAGAGGCAACTGCGGGTCGTCGGGCCGGTCTCCCGCCCAATCCCGGGGCGTAGGGCGGCCGGTCTTATAGTCGATCAGGACGTAGCCTCCGGCTTCGAGCCGGTCCATGCGGTCGATGCGGCCGTTCAGTTCCAGGCCGGCGACCGCGAGCTTGCGCTTCTCCTCGGTGGCGACGACCCTGAAAGTCGGGCGATCGCGTTCCACCGCCAGCCACTCGCGCGCAAGCCGCGCGAGCCGCTGGCGTTCGAGTTCTGCGAACGGTTCTTCCACTTGCGCCTCGCGCACGGCCACGGCGGCTGCGCGCGCGATTGCGGGTTCACAGTCGCGCAAGAGACCTTCGCTTCCTTTCAAGTCACTCCATAATTCCTTCATCAGTGTATGCAAAAGCTGGCCCCGATCTCTCGCGTCGAGGCCGGCGACAGGCTCTTCGAGGCTCTCGGCCGCGAGGCGATGGCGGGCAAATGCGCGAAACGGGCAAGCCGCCTGATCTGCAAGGACACGGGTGCCGCCTCGCGGCGTTCTGGTCGCCAGCGCCGGCGCGCGCGCGTCCGGCATGGACTCGATGCGGCGCATCGAGAAAATGAGGTCGCGATGTCGCGGGAAGAGTTTCACATCGGCACTGGCCACCGGGATCGCGGCGATCAAGGGTGAGGGCAAGAGTTCGCGGTCTTGCTCCAGGCTCGGACAGGAAACGCGCACTTCGTCCGCCGCCGCTAACCAGCCCTCGGTAATTTGCCTCGCGCGCATCAATGCCGCCTCCGCGGAAGCTTCGGGGATGCCCGCCTTGCGCTGCAGAACCGGGGGAATGAACGGATTCGGCGAGGCAGGCAACGGCCAGGCCTCATCAGTCAGGCCGCTCACCCACAACGCATCGAATTCGAGACCGGAAGACTCGATGGCGCCCAGCACTTGAATGGGCGCGTCGGGCGTCTCGGGCTGGAACAGGGTGTCCGCGCACATGCGGCGCAGTCGTGCGAGCGCCTGCATCGTTGGCATGCGCGGCGTGATCCGTTCAAGTTTGGCAAACTCTGCGAGTGTTTCGTTTAATTTCGCGTAAGTCTGGAACTCCTCGGAATCGAGGCTGCGCTCGCCGGGAAAACCGGCATCCTTGAGCTGCGCCGAGTAATGATGCGCCCATTCAACCGGCGAACGCTCGTCCGCGGTCTGCTCGCGCGTGCGCAAGAAAAGCGCCTCCAGCCGCTCGCGCAGCATGGGTGCCTTGTCGATCAGGCCCACCAACTTTCCGAGCGTCAATTGTGCGGGCGCATGCCTGCGTAACTGGGCGTCGAGGCTGGCGCGCAGCATGGATTCGGATTCGGCGGCACCCAGAAATGGCGAACGGATCACGTGGCTCGCGTGCTCGAAGTCAACTTCACCGAAAGCGAGTTCCAGAATGCGAAGCGCTGCGCGCACCAGAGGAAAATCCCCTAGCGGCGCACCCAGTGAAAGGTTGAATGGCAACGCGTTACGCACGGCACCCGGTTGGTTGCGGGCGGGCTCCATGACGCGCGCAAACACGCGCGCCACTTCCTTGCGTCGCTGCCCCAGATCAGGAATCACCACGCCGATCTGCTGCGCGCCCGCTTCGCACCGGTCCCGCGCCCAACACGCGGCAGCCTCCAGCTCTTCGCGCGCCGAAGCGAAGGACATGCGCAGCGCCCTTGCCTGGCGCGCTTGTGGCGCGCATACCCGCACATCCATGGCGAGTGACACGCAGGCGTCCAGAAGTTCACGGATTTGAGGCGGCATGACGTCGAAAGCATAGGCGACGATGCGCTGTGGCTTTCTGACAGCAGGCCCGGCCAGCAAAGGCGCCACGACATCGGGCAGGCGCGCACTGTCGGTGTGGCCCTGACGGTCACAACGCGCGAGATACGCACGCGTCCATTCCGCGAAAACGCGGGCGTCCTCGTTGCCGGGTATGCTTCCCAGCGCCCCTGCAATGCGCCAGGCGTGGGCAAGGTTCCATGCCCGTCTGCAATCCGAGGCAGTTCTCGCCACGGTCAGCAGCAACGAGCCCGACTCACTCGAGCGAATCACCGCTTCCCACAATTCCTGTTCCTGTGCCGGTGTGAGCAGCAGGGGCATATGCCCGCCGATGTCGGACGAGAGCGCGTCGTCATGAAGGCGCTGTACGAACGCGCCGAGAGGCAGAATGTCGGCGCCTTCCCAAACCGCCAATCCGCTCGACGCCTGCTTCGAATCGAATTCTCGCGCCAACGTCTGCGCCAGCCGCCGATTTGGGGTGAGCACGGTGACGCCAGCGGAATGACCCGCCGCGAGTTGCGCGAAGAGTTCGCGCTTGGAGATCGGATCGAAAGCCGAGCCGCTGGTCATGGCGCCGGATGCGTACGATCGACCTTGCGCGGGACGGGACAGGTACCGGTTCGACCAGCCGGGGCGATCAACCGTCGTTTATTCGCACCAGAGCCGCTCACCCACGGTCCAGCAAACTGGCCTTGTCCTTGATCTCTTTCCACTCGTCAGCATCGGCTGGTGCGTCTTTCTTCTCGGTGATCGCCGGCCACGCTTTCGCCAATTCCGCGTTCAATTGCAAGAACGCCCGCTGATTCTCCGGCACGTCGTCTTCCGCGAAAATGGCTTCGACCGGACATTCGGCGACGCATAGGGTGCAATCGATGCACTCGTCCGGGTCGATGACCAGCATGTTTGGTCCTTCGCGAAAACAATCTACCGGACAAACGTCAACGCAATCGGTGTACTTGCATTTGATGCAGCTTTCGGTGACGACGTATGTCATTACAGCAATCCTTTTTTGATTCTAATAAGACGGGTCAGGAAACTTGCGGTGCGGCAGATGTGGCGCAATGCAGCAATCCAGTCCGGTATTCTAGCAAAAGTCGTTTCCCCGGAGGCGGTCCCGCAACCTGGACTTTATGACTATGTCACGGAATTACAAGCGGAAAGTGCCTGAGCACGAGGCGGATTGCCCCGCCCTGGGACTTCCCACTTAAAAAAAACTTCGCTAGCATAGGCGGCACACTTCAAATCGCGGTTCGTCCGAACAGCGACGTTTATCCCCCGAATCTTAATCGACCCCCGAGGCAATCTCCCCATGAGCGAGCATATACATCACGTTACTGACGACACATTCGAACCGGAGGTGCTCCAGTCACAAGTCCCAGTGCTGGTGGATTACTGGGCCGAGTGGTGCGGCCCGTGCAAGATGATCGCACCTATCCTGGACGAAGTCGCATCCGAGTACTCGGGCAGGCTCAAGATTGCCAAACTCAACATCGACGAGAATCAGGGCACTCCGCCCAAGTACGGGATCCGGGGAATACCGACCCTCATGCTGTTCAAGAATGGAAACATCGAAGCTACCAAGGTCGGCGCCGTTTCGAAATCACAATTGACAGCCTTTATTGACAGTAATATCTAAACTCGCTAGGCTTCATCCCGTACCGGTCGGACAACGCGCAGAATCACAATAGCGCAGCGCCCGGTTACGGGCAGGTCCCTTCCCGTCCCACTTCTTCCTGATCCTTCCGATTTTCACCCGCCAAGTAACTTGTTTATGCATTTGTCCGACCTGAAAAACCTCCACGTAACCGAACTCGTGGAGATGGCAATCTCCAACGAGATCGAGAATGCCAACCGGATGCGCAAGCAGGACCTCATTTTCGCTCTGCTTAAAAATCAGGCGAAAAGAGGCGAAAGCATTTTCGGCGAGGGAACACTGGAAGTGCTGCCCGACGGATTCGGCTTCTTGCGTTCTCCGGACACTTCCTACCTGGCCGGGCCCGACGACATATACGTCAGCCCCTCGCAGATACGGCGCTTCAACCTGCACACTGGCGATTCGATAGAAGGCGAAATTCGAACTCCGAAAGACGGCGAACGCTATTTCGCGCTGGTGAAAGTCGACAAGGTCAACGTCGAACCACCCGAGAATTCGAAGCACAAGATCCTGTTCGAAAACCTGACGCCGCTGTTCCCGACCGAGCAGTTCAAAATGGAACGGGACATAAAGTCGGAGGAAAATCTGACCGGCCGCATCATCGACATCATTGCGCCGATCGGCAAAGGACAGCGCGGCTTGCTCGTGGCGAGTCCCAAAAGCGGCAAGACCGTGATGCTCCAGCACATCGCGCATTCGATCGCCGCAAATTTTCCCGACGTCTACCTGATCGTGTTGTTGATCGATGAGCGTCCCGAAGAAGTGACCGAGATGCAGCGTTCCGTCAAGGGCGAAGTAGTATCTTCGACTTTCGACGAGCCGGCCACGCGGCACGTACAGGTGGCGGAAATGGTGCTGGAGAAAGCCAAGCGGCTGGTCGAACACAAGAAGCATGTCGTCATTCTGCTGGATTCGATCACGCGTCTTGCCCGCGCCTACAACACGGTCGTACCGGCCTCGGGCAAGGTGCTGACGGGCGGCGTCGACGCGAACGCCCTGCAGCGGCCCAAGCGTTTCTTTGGCGCTGCGCGCAATATCGAGGAAGGCGGTTCGCTGACCATCATCGCCACTGCGCTGATCGATACCGGCTCACGCATGGACGATGTGATCTACGAAGAGTTCAAAGGCACGGGCAACATGGAAATCCATCTCGACCGCCGCATGGCCGAGAAGAGGATATACCCGTCGATCAACGTCAATCGATCCGGCACGCGCCGCGAAGAATTGCTGATCGAGAAGGACATCCTGCAGAAGATATGGGTGCTGAGAAAGTTGCTTTATCCCATGGACGAACTGGAAGCGACCGAATTTCTCGTCGATAAACTCCGCGGTACCAAGAACAACGCCGACTTCTTCGACTCCATGCGTCGGGGATAGACCGGGGATGGGATAAAGCGCGCGCTGCCCGCTCGAGCGTGACACGTTAGCCGCAGGCCCGTTTGCGGGAACGCGAGACAGACGCGGCATCGAATAAGTATCCATGCTTTCACTTCCTCGACCCCCGCGGCATTCTCCGTCTGGCGAAGAGCCGAGTCTGGCCGGCTTGCGCCGGTAACGAGTCCGCGCGCGATCCCATGGACGAACTGGAAGCGACCGAATTTCTCGTCGATAAACTCCGCGGTACCAGAACAACGCCGACTTCTTCGACTCCATGCGTCGGGGATAGCTTCTGTCCGGCGCCCTTTGTCGGTCCATACCGGAGGGCGCGGGGTTGAATTGCCCGTGACCAGCCACAAATGGCAGTATCCGCGGCGATGCCTCGCCACCCCGGCCGAGCCGGGGTTGCCAATAGGGGCATTCCTGTGGATAATCCGCCCCCTTCGGAAGCGCAAATCCCGCTTCCAACGAAAGGAAATCGAATGAAACCTGAAATCCACCCCCAGTACGCCGACGTTGCGGTCACCTGCAGCTGCGGGAATACGTTCACGACCCGCTCCACCTTGGGTAAACCGCTGCATGTCGAAGTGTGCTCCGCCTGCCATCCCTTTTATACCGGCAAGCAGAAAATCATGGACACGGCCGGACGTGTCGAAAAATTCCGTCAGAAGTACAGCAAGAAATCCGAGACGAAACCCGCAGCAAACTAAGTCCGCAGGGGTTCAGGAAAAGGCAGCGAAAGCTGCCTTTTCGTTTTTGTGGGTCGCTGTAATACAGCACGCACGCATTAGAATAGGCAAAATCGCTCCATTGGCTGCTTACGTTCGCAGCAAGACCAGCGGGAACCGGATGCCCCAGCCCATTCCAGCCAACTGCTAGCACAACGACAAGAACGATGCTTCGTCCCGCTCAGTTGCTGCGCATCGATACAATCGCGTCGCACATCACGGAGAATCCGGCGACACTGACCGTGGTGCTATGCATTGCATGGATCTTGCCCGGTTTGATCGGCCACGATCCATGGAAACCCGATGAAGCCTATACCTTCGGGGTCGTCTATCAGTTACTGCAGGACGGCAACTGGATAGTGCCCTCGCTAGCCGGCGAACCGTATCTCGAAAAACCTCCACTGATCTATCTGAGCGCTGCGCTGACGGCCCTGGTGTTTTCGCCGATCCTGCCGCTTCACGATGGGGCGCGCATCGCCACCGGCTTCTATATCGCGCTGACCTTCCTGTTTATCGCGTTGACCGCGAAGGAGCTGTATGGCCGCGACAAGGGCTGGGTAGCCACCCTGATGCTGCTCGGTTGCGGCGGGCTGCTGCTGCGCGGCCATCAACTGGCTGCCGACACCGCCTTGCTCGCAGGTCTTGCCATGGGGCTTTACGCGCTCGCGATGGCCGCGCGCCGGCCTCTCCTCTCGGGCTTGTGGCTGGGTACCGGATTGGGCGTTTGCGTATTGTCCAGCGGATTGGTGGAACCGGTCATGCTGCTGTTGACCATGGCAATGCTGCCGATCGTTTCGCCGCATTGGCGCACGCGGCGCTATGCGATGTGCGTTGCGCTGGCCGTACCAGTCGCATTGCCTTGGGTCATTGTGTGGCCGCTGCTGCTCGAAGCGCGCTCGCCGGATTTATTTGCGGATTGGTACTGGGTCGAGAATATCGCACGGCTCAAAGGTCTTCTTGAATTCACGCCAGGAGAGAATCATTTCTTCTACCTGAAGGTGCTGCCGTGGTTTGCATGGCCGGCCTGGCCCTTCGCATTGTGGGGCCTGTGGGCCCAGGGTCGCGCGGGTCTGCGAAACCCGGCAATCGTCCTCCCGGTCTCGGCATTGGCTACTTTCCTGCTTTTGCTCAGCCTGACCGGGGACGGACGCGATATATACGGCATGCCCGTTCTGCTGCCGATTTCGCTTCTTGCCGTAGTGTCGTTCGAGACCTTGCAGCGCGGCGCAGCGAACCTTTATTACTGGTTTGCAATCATTCTGTTTACGTTTTTTGCCGTAGTGGGCTGGTTCTACTGGGCCGCGATCGATCTGGGCATTCCTGAACGGCTGTGGAAACACATGATGGACATGCAACCGGCCTATCATCCCGAGGGCCGTAGCCTGGCAGTGCTGATTGCGGCGTTATTTACCCTCGCCTGGCTTGTGCTGTTGTTCAACATCAAGCGACGGCCGGAACGTCCCGTCATTACCTGGGCCATCGGGATAACCATGTTGTGGGCACTTGTCGCGCTGCTGCTGGTCAGATATATCGATACGGGCAGATCCTACCGCGTGGTGTTTACCCAGCTGTCGCAGGCACTGCCGAGTGACCAAGGCTGCATATACAGCCAATCGCTGGGCGAGTCGCAGCGAGCGATGCTGCATTACTTCGGCAAAGTTCTGACTGTTCGTCTTGAAAAAACCGGTAAGCGCCCCGACTGCCGTTGGATGATCGTTCAGGACAACAAACTGAAATCTCCGGCGAACGTCGTGGGTCCCTGGAGACTGGTCTGGGAAGGACGACGTCCCGGGGACAAACTGGAGCGCTATCGCCTCTTTCGCAGATCATGAACGATTCACTGCAACGATTCCTGCTGGAAAGCACGCCGGTGCGAGGCGAGATCGCTCACCTCGATGCAACTTGGCGCGCCGTACTCGAGCGGCGCCGGTACCCTGCGCCGCTTGAGCGCCTGCTCGGAGAAATGATGGCGGCCGCCGCACTGCTGTCGGCGACGCTCAAGTTCGAAGGCTCCCTGATCATGCAGATGCAAGGCAGCGGACCGGTACAGTTACTGGTCGTAGAAGCGACCAGCGAACGGACGTTACGCGCTACTGCAAAATGGGACGGCGACCTGGCGCATGGAAACGTCACGGAACTGCTTGGCGCGGGGCGTTTTGTGATCTCGATAGTTCCGTCGAATGGCCGCCAGGCATACCAGGGCGTGGTCAGTATCGAGGGGGAAAGCATCGCACAGGTGCTCGAGCATTACATGGCGAAATCCGAGCAACTGGAAACCAGACTGTGGCTCGCGTCCGACTCAAGCCAGGCGGCCGGAATGCTGCTGCAGAAACTGCCTGCGTCGCCCAGCGAAGACGTCGATGCGTGGAATCGCGCGATCCGCCTTGGCGAAACCATCAAGCCGGAAGAGTTGCTGGGATTGCCAGCGCCCGAGATCATTCGTCGCCTGTATCACCAGGAAGATGTGCGCGTGTTCGAGCCGCGCCCCGTCGCATTTCGCTGCTCATGCTCCCAGGACCGGGTAACTTCGATGCTGCGCATGCTGGGCCGCGATGAAGTTCGCTCCATAGTCGAAGAGCGCGGCAACGTGGAAGTGGACTGCGAATTCTGCGGACGCCATTACGTCTTCGACGCCGTCGATGCCGAGCAGGTTTTCGCCGCGGACGTCATCACGCCCGCGGAAAAGACGAAGCATTGACGGCCGTGACGACGTGACGATCGTGACGGACGCGACTACCGTAATTGCCGAAAAAACACATCCATGAGTCACCACCGTCACGCCGACACCACCGTCACGCCGACACCACCGTCACGCCGACACCACCGTCACGCCGACACGACCGTCACGCCGTCACCACCGTCACGCCGTCACCACCGTCACGACCGTCACGCCGTCACGCCGTCACGATCGTCACGGCAGTCATGAGCGACGTCGATAATAGGTGCGCATCGACAAGTGGTTATGGGCGGGTGCCCCGGACTCGTCAGCGGAACGCCCGTTTGCGGGCAGGGGCACATGCGGGCCGCAAGTATGAAAGCCGCTATGAGCAACGTCGATAACAGGGTGCGCATCGACAAGTGGTTATGGGCGGCCCGCTTCTACAAAACCCGCAGCCTTGCCGCCGATGCCGTAGAAGGCGGCAAGGTCCAGTTGAATGGCGAACGCGTCAAACCGGCCAAGGCCCTCAAGACCGGAGATCTACTCGCCATCCGCAATGGCCATTTTGTCTGGCATCTGACGGTCACCGGTTTGAGTGAGCGCCGGGGTTGCGCGACGGAGGCCGGTAAACTGTATTGCGAATCGGACGAGAGCCGCCGCGCGCGCGAAGAACAAGCAGCCGCGCGCAAGCTGGAGCGACAGACGAATCCGTATGCGGGCGGGCGGCCGACAAAGAGGGCGCGCCGCCAGATCATCCGATTCATCCGTGAGCAGAGTTGAGCGCGGCGGGCTCTTTGCCAAGCTCGATTGCGGCGCGCAAGCGGTCGTTCCCGCAAACGGGCCTGCGGCTAACGAGTCCCGACCGCGCCGCCAGATCATCCGGTTCATCCGTGAGCAGAGTTGAGCGCGGCGAGACCTTTGCCAAGCTCGATTGCGGCGCGCATGCGGTCGTTCCCGCAAACGGGCCTGCGGCTAACGAGTCTCGACCGCGCCGACGGTCTGACTGAATGCACTGCAACATAATTCTCGACAAGATTTAAAACGCGGGCGTAAACTGCGCCCTCCTTTCCGCGGCCGCCACAAGAATGCTCAAGACATTCGCCGGCCGCGCTGCTGATCCAATAATTCCCACGAGGAGTTTCTCAAATGAATGATGTAGTTATCGTTGCAGCATTACGAACCGGCGTCGGCAAGTTTGGCGGCACGATCGGCAAGATCCCGGCTTCGGAACTTGGTGCCAAAGTCATCTCGGCCCTGCTCTCCAAGACCGGCGTGGCCCCGGAGATGATCAACGAAGTAATACTCGGCCAGGTTCTGACCGCCGCGGTCGGACAAAACCCCGCGCGCCAGGCCGCGATTCGCTCGGGCCTGCCCCACATGGTTCCCGCGATGACGATCAATAAAGTGTGCGGGTCGGGCCTCAAGGCCACGCATCTGGCGGCGCAAGCGATCAAAGCGGGAGATGCCGAAATCGTGATCGCCGGAGGCCAGGAGAGCATGAGCCTGGCGCCCCACGCCCTCAACGGGGCCCGCGACGGGTTGCGCATGCTGGACGGCAAGCTGGTCGACACCATGATCGTCGACGGGCTGTGGGACGTCTACAATCAGTACCACATG
>CBDDRM010000015.1:0-4193 GCA_965233135.1 uncultured bacterium
GATGCTCGACGAAGGGCACATGGATCTGAAATCCGGCTTTTTGTGCGGGCATGGCGTTCGGATTCGCGCCGCTTACATGGAAACGAGGCCGCCATCCACGGCCACGATCTGGCCGGTGATGTAGGCCGAAGCGTCGGACGCGAGCAGCACGGCGAGGCCTTTCAGGTCGTCGTCGTTGCCGAGGCGTTTCATCGGCGTCATTTCCATGATGATCTGTTCGGCCTTGTCGATCATGCCCTGCGACATCTTCGAGGGAAACACGCCGGGCGCAATCGCGTTGACCGTAATGCCGTGATGCGCCCACTCCACGGCGAGCGAGCGCGTGAAGTTCACGACGCCGCCCTTGCTGGCGTTGTAGGCGATGGTCGGCATCATGCGCGGATCCGTGCCCACCAGGCCGGCGATCGACGCGAGATTGATGATGCGGCCGTACTTGCGCGGGATCATGCTGAGCTTGCCCACCGTCTGGCTCATCAGGAACACCGCGGTCAGATTCAGGTTGATGATCTTGTACCAGGCTTCGAGCGGATGGTCCTCCGCCGGCGCGCCCCAGGCCGCCCCGGCATTGTTCACGAGCACATCGATCTGGCGGTGCTCCTTCAGCACCTGCTCGACCATGGGTTTCAGCGCATCGGTGTTCTGCAGATCATTGACGACCGTGATCGCGTCGATGCCCGCGCGCTTCAGGTGGGCTTTCGCTTCTTCCAGTTCACCCGCCTTGCGGGCGGTAATGATGACTTTCGCGCCCATTTCGCCCAGCGATTCTGCCATCTGTAAGCCCAACCCACGGGAGCCGCCTGTAATCAAAGCGACTTTGCCTGACAGATCGAATAATTCTTGTACCTTCATATGCGGCTCCGTGATTGTTGTCGGTGAGCGAATCGTAAGCCGTCTACTTTAGCATCGGGGCCCTGCGGCATCGTGACCGATTGGGCGGTGGTTGTTTCTCCGGTCGTCAGAACCAGCCGTCCTGCATATCCAGGCTGGTGCGATCGAGGCTCTCGAGCAATTCCGCCCACTGCCGGGTTTTGGTTAATTCCCAGCGAAAGAAGAAGCCGCAGGCCTGCAGCTTGCCGAGGTAGAAGTCCCGGTCCGAGGCACTGGCTTCATTGCATTTGCGCTGCGCGACCAGCGCCTGTTTCAGCCAGATCCAGCCGAGCACCGTGTGGCCCACCAGGTCGAGATAGACCGACGCATTGGCCAAGCCCAGGTCAACCTCGCCGCGCCCGGTCACGCACAACAGTTCGCGGGTGATGACCAGGATCCGGTCGAGTGCCTCGTTGAGCTGCGCGCCGAAGCGCTGCAGGTCTTGCACATCGCTCGAACGCGCTACGCGCGCCGTGGCGCTGATTTCCCGTGCCAGCAACTGCAGTGCGGCGCCGTCATCCATGCCCGCCTTGCGCCCGAGCAGATCCAGCGCCTGGATGCCGTTGGTGCCTTCGTGAATCGGATTGAGCCGGTTGTCGCGGTAGAACTGCTCGACCGGATACTCGCGCGTGTAGCCATATCCGCCATGCACCTGGATGGCGAGGCTGTTGGCTTCGAGGCACCACTGCGAAGGCCAGGCTTTCGCAACGGGCGTAAGAATATCCAGCAGCAGTTGCGCTTCGCGCCTGCCTCTATCGTCCGCTGCGTCGCGCTGATCGACCAGTGACGAGCAATACAGGCACAAGGCAAGCGCGCCTTCGACGTAGGCTTTCTGCGCGAGCAGCATGCGCTTGACGTCGGCGTGCTCGATGATTCTCACGGGCGGCTGCTGCGCATTCCTGGCGCCGGGCGGGCGCCCCTGCGGCCGCTCGCGCGCGTACGCCAGTGCATGCAAGTAGCCGGTATAGCCCAGCACGGTCGCCCCCATGCCGACGCCGATGCGCGCTTCGTTCATCATATGAAACATGTAGGCGAGGCCGCGGTTCGGCTCGCCCACGAGTTCCGCGTGCGCACCGCCCTGCTCGCCGAAATTGAGCACGCAGTTGGTCGTGCCGCGAAAACCCATCTTGTGGTTCAGCCCGGCCAGCGCGACATCGTTACGGCCTTTGATCGAGCCGTCGTCATCCACACGATACTTGGGCACGATGAAAAGCGAGATGCCCTTGACGCCGGGCGGTGCGCCCTCGATCCGCGCCAGCACCAGATGCACGATGTTCTCGGAGAGTTCGTGCTCGCCCGCGGAAATCCACATTTTGTTACCCACCAGCCGGTAGTTGCCGTCATCCGCCGCATGCGCGGTGGTGCGAATATCGGACAGCGACGAACCGGCCTGCGGTTCCGACAGGCACATGGTTCCGAAGAAACGACCGGAGAGCAGCGAGGGCAGGTACTTGCGCTGCTGTGCCGGCGTGCCGAACGTGCGGATCAGGTTGGCATTGGCGATGGTCAGGAACGGATAGCCGGCCGTGGAGATGTTCGCAGCATTGAACCAGGCAAAGCAGGCTTGCGCCACCGTCCAGGGAAGCTGCATGCCGCCGTGCTCGAAATCCTGCGCGGCGGCCATGAAGCCGGCTTCGCGAAATGCGGCGAGGGCTTCGCCGACTTCGGGAATGATCGTAACGCGCGTGCCGTCGAATGTCGGTTCGTTCAGATCGCTCTTGCGATTATGCGGCGCGAATTTTTCCTCGGCGATTCTCGCTGCCGTGTCGAGCGCGGCATCGAACGTCTCGCGCGTATGCTCCGCGAAGCGCGGCCGGCGCGTCAGGCGCTCGACGTCCAGCAATTCATACAGAATGAAATCGAGATCCCGGCGATTGAGCAGCTTGGACTGCATCTCGGAGGCTTGTTGGGTGCCGACGGATTCGCGTCTCGTCCTACACGACCTCGAACAAACCCGCCGCACCCATGCCGCCGCCCACGCACATGGTTACCACCACGTACTTGACGCCGCGACGCTTGCCTTCGATCAGCGCGTGACCGACGAGACGGCTTCCCGTTACGCCGTAGGGGTGGCCCACCGCGATCGACCCGCCATTGACGTTGAGCCGTTCATCAGGAATGCCAAGTTTGTCGCGGCAATAGATCACCTGCACGGCGAACGCCTCGTTGAGTTCCCACAAGCCGATATCGGCGATTTTCTTGCCGGTCTGCTTGAGCAATTTCGGAATCGCGAACACCGGGCCAATGCCCATCTCGTCCGGTTCGCACCCGGCTACCGCGAAGCCGCGGAAGATGCCCAAGGGCTTGAGCCCCTTGCTCGCAGCAACACGGTCGCTCATCAGCACCTGCGCCGAGGCGCCGTCGGAAAACTGGCTGGCATTGCCCGCGGCGATGACGCCGCCCTCGATCGCCGGTTTGATCTGCGAGACCCCCTCGTAAGTCGTGTCGGCGCGAATGCCTTCGTCTTCGCTGGCAGTGACCTGTCGGGTCGATTCCTGGCCGGTATTCTTGTCCACGATTTTCATGGTCGTGGTGATGGGCACGATCTCGTCCCTGGTCTTGCCGGCGGCGCGTGCCGCCGCGGCGCGTTGCTGACTCGCGGCACCGTAGCGGTCCTGGGCTTCACGGCCGATCTTGTAGCGCTTGGAGACCATTTCGGCGGTGGCCAGCATGGTCCAGTAGATCTCGGGCTTGTTCTGCTCCAGCCAACCTTCCCGGATCATGTGCTTGTTGGCTTCGTTCTGTACGCAGGAGATGGATTCCACGCCGCCCGCAACGAAAATATCCGCTTCGCCAGCGAGGATGCGCTGTGCCGCGAGCGCAACCGTCTGCAATCCGGACGAACAGAAGCGGTTGACCGTCATGCCGGAGACCGTGACCGGCATGCCTGCGCGCAACGCGATCTGGCGCGCGATGTTCTGACCGGTCGCGCCCTCGGGCGTGGCGCAGCCCATGATGACGTCCTCGACCTCCGCCGGATCGAGCCGGGCGCGCTCGAGCGCGGCTTTCACGACGTGCCCGCCCATGGTCGCGCCATGGGTCATGTTGAGCGAACCCTTCCAGCTCTTGCAGAGCGGCGTGCGTGCGGTGGAAACGATGACTGCATCCATGATTATCCTTTCAGGCGATTGCCACAGAGGTCACGGAGAAAAAACGATAGAAGATCTGGCGGCTGGTCGTTTCGACATTGATGAACTCTTCTATGCTCGCCATGCCATCTCGACCCATCAAATCTACGTTGCTGTCCTTCTCCGTGTCCTCCGTGGCGCTTTTCGTATCGAACTTCAACCGTTGAACTTTTTACCTTCGGCAGCGAGTTTCTCCAG
>CBDDRM010000016.1:0-3929 GCA_965233135.1 uncultured bacterium
TCATCGGGAATCGTGCGCAGCACGGCCGTCATGTTGCCGGCGTCGTTGGTGCGGCGGCGGGCCTTGAAGTCCTGCAGCTGCTTGAGCACGTACTCGTAATGCTGGCCGCCGGTCTTGGGGATTTCGTTCTGGCCGGAAAAGCCGCCCAGGTGGCACATGGTGCACAGTGCTGCGTCGGAGACTTTCTTGCCTTCGGCTACTTTAGACGGATCGCCCTGGCTGGGCTGCACCGTGACTTTCTGTTCCGAGAAATACGCGGCAAGGTCGAGCATGTCCTTCTTCGACAGATTCGCCGCCATCGGCGACATCAGCGGATCCTTGCGCCGGCCTTCCTTGTAGTCGCGCAACTGCAGATAGACATAGCGCGCCGTCTGTCCCGCCAGGATCGGATTGGTCGGAATGGTGGAGTTGCCGCCTTCGCCGTGGCAGGCCACGCAGACCTGGGCTTTCTCCTTGCCGGATTTCGCGTCCTGTGCGGACGCGAAAGTCGGGAGCAGCAGTGGGATCAGTAGCAAGAGGAGGGTTCTCATGGAGGTCGATATCGTTGGAGATAAAGGATCGTGACGGACGTGACGACGTGACGATCGTGACGACGTGACGGGTGAAGCCGTGACGCTGTGACAGCGTGCTCGCGTTTCGGAGTACTGGGGCTATGACTCCTATAGAACTACTGCGCTTTTCACGTCGTCACGATCGTCACGGCCCTTACACGACCGTCACGCGCCTTTCACGATCGTCACGTCGTCACGATCGTCACGTCGTCACGACCGTCACGGCCCTTACACGGTCGTCACGGTCCGTCGCGCCGTTTGCGCCCGTATGACGCAAACGGCGGACGAAAGTTCTACGGCAAGGCAAACACGAAAATGCTGTTGCCGCGCTTGAAGTCGAGCTGGGTGTTGCCGCCCGCGGCGACGGCGATGTACTGCTTGCCGCCGATTTCATACGACACGGGGGGCGAGTTCACGCCTGCGCCGCAGTTGAACGACCACAGTTTCTTGCCGTTCTTCGCGTCATAGGCATTGAAGCTGCCGTTGCCTTCGCCGGTGAACACCAGGTTGCCCGCGGTGGCCAGCACGCCGCCCATGAGCGGTTGCTCGGTGTCGGCTTTCCAGACCATCTTGCCGTTGTCGATGTTGACGGCGGCAAGGCGGCCCCATTGTTTCTCGCCGGGGATGACCTTGAACGCCCCGCCCAGCCAGAGCTTGTCGCCGCCGGGATATTCGGCTTCCTCGACGTGATAGGTCATGGGCTGGTGCAGGTTCGCCGCATACGTCATACGCAGAGCCGGGTTGATCGCCATCGGGTTCCATTCCACGCCGCCGTTGGCGCCGGGCAGCATGCGCGCGCCTTCCTGGGTCGGCAGCACCCACATGTTCTCCTGCGGGATCATGGCTTCGGAGAACCGGATCAGTTCGCCGGTCGCGCGGTCATGGATGTAAACGTGGCCGGTCTTGCCGCCGTGGATCGCGACCTTGCGCATCTTGCCGGCCTTGTCCTTGGCTTCGGTCAGGATCACCGGGCTTACCGCGTCCAGATCCCACACGTCGTGCGCAATGTACTGCGAGTGCCACTTGTACTCGCCGTTATCGAGGCTCACCGCGATCATGGAGTTGGTATACAGATTGTCTCCGGGGCGGATTGCGCCATACAGGTCGGGCGACGGATTGCCCGCGACGAAGAACACCGTGCGCGTCTCCAGGTCCACGGCCGGGGTCATCCATACGCCGCCGCCGAGTGTCTGGTAGAAGTCCCCGCCACGGTCCTGCAGCATTTTCTTTTCCGCGGCGATGTCGCGATGCATGTTGCGGCCGGTCGCGTCGTGCGTGGCCCAGACACCTTCGTGACCTTTTTCCGGAATGGTGTGGAAGGTCCACAGCAGCTTGCCGCTTTTCGCGTCGAACGCTTTTACGAAACCGCGCACGCCGTACTCGCCGCCATTGGTGCCGATGAGCACCTTGCCATCGGCTACGGTCGGCGCCATGGTTTCCGAATAGCCTTTCTCGGGATCTTCGATCTGGGTTTCCCAGACCATCTTGCCGGTCTTCGCATCCAGCGCGACCAGCTTCGCATCGAGCGTGCCCATGAACAGCAAGCCGTCGGAGGCCGCAACGCCGCGGTTGTTCGGGCCGCAGCAATAAACGGTGATGGGCCCGATGTTGTGCTTGTAATGCCAGTATTCCTCACCCGTCGTCGCGTTGATCGCATAGACGTGGTTGTAGGATGTGGTCAGGAACATCACGCCATCCACGATCAGCGGCGCGGTTTCCATCGATTCGACCAGCGCGGTCTGGAACACGAACGCGGGCTTGAGCTTGGCGACGTTGCCGGAATTGATCTGCGTGCCGGAGTAGAAACGCGTTTGCGCGTAATCCCCGTTCGGGTGCAGCCAGTTGGCCCTGTCGCGCTGCGCGTTGTTCAGGCGCTGCTGCGACACCGGCTTGAGCTTTGAGGACATCGGCTTTGCCGCGGTGGTGGCGCCCCCCTGGACCTCGCCTGCATGGACGGCCGTCAAGCTGCTGGCGGCAAATACCATCGCCGTCAGCAATTGCGTGGTTGCGTATCGTTTCATAGAACCTCCGTTGACATTGTTGTTGGAGTCGGCGCATGGCCGCGGCATCCCTCAGGCCGGCAGCGATTGCGGTCCGAACGACTATAAGGAACAATTCCCGGCCATACAACGAGCGGCCGGATAAGCCATTTGACGCTAATGACAACATCCTTGCGGATGCTTTACCTGGTGGCGGCCTTCGCTGCCGCTTCTGGGGTTGCTTTTGTTGATGTCCCGCTTATGCATTCCGCTGCATATGCGCAGGCCTCTGCGGAGCTCGGTCTCAACGCGCAGTTGCTTGTTGCGGCGCGCAACGGCGATGTGGAAACCGTGAAGCGTGTTCTGGACAAGGGCGCGGCACCCAACTCGCGCAATCGCGCCGGCGACACTGCGCTCATGATCTTCGTGCGCAAGGGTAACCTTGAAATGGTTACGCTGCTCCTCGACAAGGGCGCCGACGTCAACCTCCGGAACCTGGAAAAAGTCACGCCGCTGATGGCGGCGGCTCACTCGGGCAATGCGCCGATCACGCATCTGCTGCTCGAGCATGGCGCCGATGTGGATGCGGCCGATCAGCTGTCGAAAACGGCGATGGTATACGCCTCGGGACAGGGTAACACGGATGTGGTGGCATTGCTGCTCGACGCGGGAGTGGACGTAAACCAGCGTTACGGTCACGACCTGACCGCGCTGATGTGGGCCGCCGGTTACGGCAGGACGGCAACCGTCGAATTGCTGCTCGAACTCGGCGCCGATCCCGCGCTCAAGGACGATCGCGGCAAGACCGCGCTCGACATCGCCCGCGACGCGGGGCATCGCGCGACGGCGCGAATGCTGGAGGAATAGGGGCGAGCGACGAGGGGCGAGGGGCGAGAAAAACTTCGTAGCGCCATCCCGGCACCGCACATGAATGAGATCGGGGGATTCGCAGACTTGACGGATTGGCCCGCACGGACGCAGCGCGACGCCGGGAAATGATTTCAACCGGTCAGCCTGTCACGCTGCGCGATCAGCGCGAACGCGTCGCGCATCCGGCGATACTCGGCGCTTACCTGATCATTCCATTCGTGCTGGTGCAGATCGACGATCCGGTTGCCTTCAAGATCATTCTGCCAAGCATCGCCGTGGTGGCTTTCATTGCCTGGCTGCTCAGTTTGCGGCGGCTGATGATGATCGAAGGCACGCCGACCTCGAAAATCGCCTCGGCCGCGCAAGGCTACGTCGAACTGGTCGGGCTCGCCAGGGTGCATCCCGGCGGCGCGCTGCGCAGCCGGTTAACGGGGCTGCCGTGCGTGTGGTACCAGTATGTGATCCAGCAGAAAGGCTCCGATGGCAAGTGGCACGTCATCGAGAGTGGACGCAGCGACGAGAGTTTCCT